>CAACVI010000045.1 GCA_900659855.1 Candidatus Desulfarcum epimagneticum | reverse complement strand
CTACAATGTATTGCCTCAATTAAAAATAACCACCACGCCTTGTATATCGAATTTTTAACTTAGCCATCCCAAGCTTTTTTACGAGTTTATCAATTTTTTCCTTTAAAAGCGTTGAGCGTTTCAAGCGCCCGCGCCGATGGAGACGGAGAGCGGGACAGGCCCGCGAACATCAGCTTCATGTCCAGCTTTCTTCTGTCATGGGGCAAAAATTTGCCCTTAAGCCCGTCCCCCCGGAAAACGAATGTGTTTTCCAAAGGCATGTCGCCAATGGGGTGGGAGATAAACGTGACGCCTTTCACGCCGTATTCCCCCAGCCGGTTTCCGTCCAGGTCTTCGGCCACAAGAGAAAAGGGGCGCATGTCTATGCCATACCCCGGCGCGATGACAATCTGAATGTGTTTAAAGAAAGAATCCGCGTTTTTCAACTGGACGATGAAGCTCGGATCCAGCCTTAAGCCTTTGATATATCTTTCAAAGGGCAAAAGGGTCGATGGCGGCGGCTCGACCCGGTTTTCATGGGGCAGCTCGGCCAGCTCCAACACTATGCCGTAAAGCTCCGATGTCCTGAACAGTATGCGCTGATTTTTCACGGGCAGATACCGGTGGGGCGGCTCGGCGTAGCGGATAAAAAACGTAGCGTCATCGGGGTTCGCCGCAAGGCTCAGGTCCCTGTTTTCTGAAAGAGATCGGCGGATGTCATCGTCTTTTGGCATGTCGATAAAGACCGGGATTTCCGAATTTTCTTTTAATATGGACAGCAAAGGATCGAGATGTTCTTTTAAAAGGGCTTTTTTTATTCTTTGCAGCCGGTTTTCAATGATTCGGTAGTTCTCAGCCTGCCACAGGCTTTCTTTTCGTCTCATTCCGCTGAGGGATTTGAATTCATGCCTGGCTTTTTTCCGGTCCCATTCGACCCTCATATCTGTTTGATCCAATATTTTTTTTAACGCCATGTTGTAATGGAAGCGGTATATATTAAAATAAGATTGAGCAAGCATTTCTTTCGGGGCTTTTTCCATGGCGGCTTTTAAATGGCCGGTCAGGTATTCCGACTCCGGGATATGGTGGTCGGCGATCCATCTGACGGGACCCTGGGGGGCGCTTTCAGGCTGATAAAAATTTTTCAGAATCAGGTTGTTTCTGTTTTGGCTCTCGTAAATGGAAAAAAGTCTGTTTTTCCAAACTTTTCGACCGTTTTCATGACTTTTGTCCGTCACATCGATTTTTTTGTTGATTCTCAGAACATAATCCGAATTTTCATCATCCCGGAGGAATTTCAATTCGTTGTACTGAAATATTTTTCTCAGGATCAGTGTGTCTCCTGTGATCACCTGGTTTCTGTAAAGCCTTGTTTCATCCAGAAAATCCGCTTTGACCGAATAATCTTCATATTTTTTTAATTGGCTGATGACGCCGGGCATTTCTTTTGTATCATGATACTCCTGATCAAAAATGCGTTTCTGGCCGACAAAGCTGTAACCCAGGTTAAGCGCGAGAATCAAGGCCACTGCGGGACAGGCCAGCCTGGACAGAAGCGTTTTCTTTTTAAGGATTCCATGAATTCCCGCCAGAAAGCAGGGGGGGAACAGGAAGAAATTGACGCAGTAAAATTTGTACAAATAGTATCCGCTTCCATAGAAATACTTCATCATGATTAAGAAAAGAAGCCAGAAGAAAGCGTAAAAAGCGAAAAAAGTCCAACCCCGGCGAAACAAAAGAAACGCCCCATACAAAGAGATTCCAAAACAGACAAAGGACACTGCGATCAGAGCCGGGGAAAACAGGGGAGGGAAAAACATGATTCTTGCGGTTCCGGCCACGTCGGACGGGGACAGCCCCCAGAAAACAGGCATGATGAGCCATGAAGCGCCCAGTTCCCAGGCGGTTCTCTCCCGGCTCATGGCCCTCAGCCGCAAGGGTTCAAAAACGTCCGCCGTCCAGTATATCAGCGCCGCGGACAGAATGAGCAAAAAAATCGCCGACGCCGACAGCGCCATGCGCCGTTTGGGGTCTTGGATATAAGGTTTTATTCTTTCCGGGATGGCAAGCGGGGAGAGCGCCAACTCATAAAGGGCGTATGCCGCCAGAGGGATCATGATGAAATAAATCGCGTTGTAATAGGCTTGGACGACAAACCAAAACAACAGGGCCAAAAGAATTAAAGGTGGCGGGCTATATCTTTGTTTGGCCCATGAAAATAAAATCGATTTCAATGCGGGGCGAGGCGTTTTTTCAAGATGGGCTTTATGGAAGTTGATCCATAAGATCGCTGTCCCGAGAAAAAAGGGAACAATGGCGCCATACATCATGGAGCCGATGTTTCCGGATAAAAAAGTGGTGAAATAAAAATTGGACACGGTCATGGCCACGCCGCCGCCTGTGGATATCCAGAGAGGCATTCCGAATGGATATCGCAGAAGCCAGAAGACGCCCATCATGGTCATCAGAAGGTTCAAGGCGTGCTGGATCATGAAGGCGTCCATGGGATTGGGTGTGTGGAGAAGAAGAGTCCAGAAAACCTGGGGGGAATACTGAAGGGTCAGGCGGGTTGGAAAATTGGGGATCCATTTTATCGCGTTGATGTCCCGGTTTAAAAGAAGCTCGCGCCCCAGGTCCGTTCGATTGAAGGCGTCGATATTGCCCGAGTGGTAGTAATGGCCCTCGCCGATGAGCAGATACGGCCATATGGCGAAGGCAAGGGCCAGGGAAAGCCATAAGAATACGAAAACCTTTTCTTTGGAGAGGCGGACTTTAAAACGGCGCTGTTTTGCCCTGACCAGGAAATAGCACAGCGTCAAAAAACCGGGGATGAAAAGGGATGTTTGGAAAGATATGAGCGAGTCTCCGGTCGCCGCATAGGACCAGTAAAAAATCAGTTGGGACACGGCGTATCCCACGGCCGGGGCCACGTATCCCCGGCCCGGGATTCGGTTTGGGCCTCCCATCCAAAGAGAGAGCAGGCCCGCCATGCCGCAGCCGGCGAGCCACATGGCCAAAAAGGCCAGGACGATATGAAACACAATTAAAAGCATGATGGGCCTTTGGTTATTTTGCGTTGCATTCCATGGCCACATGGTTTAGAATGCGTCGCATGGATGGAAACCGGGTATATCATCTTATTTCCCATTAGTCAAAAAAAACGAGCCTGTGTAAGAGGGCGGGAAGATGAGAAAAGAAAAATTGTTGAAACGGGTCAAAAACAATGTTCTTGAAATAGAGCCGGGGGCCGAGATTATTTTATACGGTTCAAGAGCCCGCCTGGACAGCCGGGAGTATTCCGATTGGGATTTTTTGATATTGGTGGACGGCGATTTGGATTCATCCAGAACGGACGCCATCCGGCATAAGATTTATGAGGTTGAATGGGAGTCCGGAGAAGTGTTGTCCAGCATTGTCAGGAGCCGAAGAGAATGGGGGAATCCTCATTATAGGGTCATGCCGTTTTACCGGAATGTGGCAAGAGACGGGATACGGATATGAGTGACTATGTCAAAGATCTGGTCAACTACCGCCTTGGCCGGGCAAAAGAAACCATTGAAGACGCAAAATTGATGGCGAACGCCGGCAGCTGGAATAACTGCGTGAATCGTCTCTATTACGCATGTTTTTACGCGGTGTCCGCTTTGCTGACACAGCAGGGTTTGTCCGCGTCAAAGCACACAGGAGTCAGATCCCTTTTTAACCTTAATTTTGTTAAAACCGGAAAGATCGAGAAAAAAATGTCACGATTGTACAATGATCTTTTTGAGAAACGTCAGGAAGGCGATTACGTGGATTTTGTATACTTTTCCGAGCCTCAGATTATGCCTCTGATCCCGAAGGCGGAAAAATTTATTGAAAAAATAAAGGAATTGCTTGCCATCTAAAACGGGGCGTTCGTTTATTTTTTGTGCCCTCCAAAGAACACAATGAAGCTGATCATACAAATTCCCTGCCGGAACGAAGAGAAAACCGTGGGGCTGACCCTGTCCCAACTGCCGCGCAAACTGGAGGGAGTGGACGTCGTCGAGTGGCTGGTGATAGACGACGGCAGCTCCGACCGCACGGTGGAGGAGGCGAAATACGCCGGCGTGGACCATATCGTCCGCCTGAACAGGCCACGGGGACTGGCCGCCGCCTTCATGGCCGGGCTGAGGGCCTCTTTAGAAGCGGGGGCGGACATCATCGTGAACACCGACGCCGACAACCAGTACCGGGCCGGGAGCCTCCCTGATCTCATTCGCCCGGTTCTGGAGAAAAAAGCCGACATGGTGATCGGGGAAAGGCCCATCGACCGGACCCCCCACTTTTCATATATCAAAAAAAAGCTGGAAAAGCTGGGGAGCCTTGCGGTGAGGATCGTCAGCGGCGCGGATGTCCCCGACGCCGCCAGCGGTTTTCGCGCCATGAGCCGAAAGACGGCGGCCCGGCTCAATGTGTTCAGCGCCTACACCTACACCCTTGAGACCATTATCCAGGCCGGCCAGAAGGGCATGAGTGTGTCCTCGGTTCCGGTGAAAACCAACCCCCCCACCCGTCCGTCCCGTCTGGTGAAAAGCGTTCCCGGCTACATTGGCCGATCCGTCATGACCATTGCGCGGATATTCGCGGTGTATCGGCCCTTTGTTTTTTTTACGGCGCTGGGAATGGCGCTCATGGTCCCGGGCGTTGTCATCGGCCTGCGTTTTCTTTATTTTTTCTTTTTCACATCATCGTCCGGCGGACATATCCAGTCCCTCATTTTCGCCTGCATTCTCATCATCATGGGCTTTCAGTCGATCCTGTCGGCCTTTATCGCCGATCTTTTGAGCGTCAACCGCCGCATGCTGGAGGATTTGCAGTATAAAGACAGAGAAAAGAGGGCTGGATAAAAAGATCAAAGCGGCGCCTTGCCGTGAGGTTTCAATATAAAAAGGAAAAACACATGAGCGCGTTTCGTTTTGCCGCGAGGCATTCCATTAACAATGTTCTCCAAAAAGCTTCTTACACCATGGACCGCCCCTTTTGCCATCCCACTCAAATTATTCTTCGAATTACAGACAGATGCAATTTCAGATGCGTCATGTGCGGCGTCTGGAAGTCTCCGGGGAAAAGACAGGACGAGTTGAGAACGGATGAGTTAAAGAGTATTCTGCTTGATTTCAAGAGCTGGCTCAAGCGCTCATTTTATGTTCAGTTCACAGGCGGGGAAGTTTTTTTGAGAAAAGATATGCTGGATATCATCCGTTTCGCCTCGTCAAACGGAATAAAAACCCTGGTAAACAGCAACGGCTCTTTGATTGACAAAGAAATGGCAAAAAAAATAGCGGATTCAGGTTTGGATTATCTTACCATTTCTTTTGATTCCGTTGACCCTGAAATTTTTGACGGCATAAGAGGGAAAGGCGCTTATAAACAGACGATTTCCGGGATACTTCATGCCAACGCCCAT
The DNA here is from genome assembly GCA_900659855.1 of Candidatus Desulfarcum epimagneticum. NCBI lineage: Bacteria > Pseudomonadati > Thermodesulfobacteriota > Desulfobacteria > Desulfobacterales > Desulfobacteraceae > Candidatus Desulfarcum > Candidatus Desulfarcum epimagneticum. The sequence goes on along the minus strand of CAACVI010000045.1, from coordinate 277,763 downwards.
AAAAGAGAAGGGATGATTGTGGGCGTCTCGGCCATTATTATGGATCGAAATATGGATCAAATGGCTCCGCTTGTGAGGTGGGTCGAGGAAAAGGGGCTGGACAGAGTTGGTTTCCATGCGTTAAACAAAAGCGGCAAAGCGCTTTCATCCGGGCCGTCGCTGAATCAGTCACTGGTGAGCGACGCCGAAGAGTTGGACGCCACGATAGATTCTTTAATTCATTTAAAAACAATGGGGAGTCCGATCATAAACAGTGTTAACAGTCTGAAAAGAATGAAAAATTATTATCGAAATCCATTCGCGCCAAGGCGAGGATCCAAATGCATGGCGGGTTTCAATAATTTATTTGTGTTGCCGGATGGGGATGTGAAATTATGCAATCGAATGGATTCTATCGGCAATATCAGACGACTCCCAACCAGTGAGATTTGGCGTTCTCAGGAGGCGAATGTGATTAGAAAAGGTATAAAAAATTGCGAAGAAGTTTGCCTGAATAAATGTTTATACGGAATGTCTCTTTTGGAAAAAGCCAGGCTGTTTTTTTTCTTAATGAGAAAGGGACAGTATAAAGAAACATGAAAATAGCCCTGATCGGACCCGCCTATCCATTCAGGGGCGGTGTCGCCCATCACTCGGCTTTTCTGGCCCGGGCGCTTCAAAAAGAAAACCGTGTTGAGTTTATTTCCTGGAAGCGTCAGTATCCCGGGTTTCTCTTTCCCGGCCAAAGCGATCTGGAGCCGGGCCCCGCGCCTGTGAAACTCGAAAATGTCCATCGAATAATCGATCCCGTCAATCCCCTGACATGGATGGCGGCGTTTCGCAGGATCAAATCTTTTTGTCCGGACCTGGTTATATTCCCCTGGTGGACGGCGTTCTGGGCGCCGGTTTTTTTGTTTGTCTCCATTTTGATCAAAAGGTCCCTGGACGCGAAAATCATTTTCATCTGTCACAATGTTTTCGATCATGAGGCGGGGCGGCTCAAAAAGCTGGCCGCAAAGGCGGTTTTGTCCATGGGCGACCGGCTGATGGTTCATTCCAGTGAAGACAGGGAAAGGATTCGCCGGTTGACCGGCGGCAAAAAAGACGCCGCATGGGGCTTTCACCCCACATACGCGCCCCTGGCCACAGGAAAATATGAAAAAGGGGAGGCCAAAAAAAAGATGGGGCTTGAAAAAAACCGGGTCCTTCTTTTTTTCGGAATGGTCAGGGCGTATAAGGGGCTGGACGTTCTCATAGACGCCATGCCCCGGGTCATCGCCCGCCGAAAGGATGTCCGCCTGATCGTGGCCGGGGAGTTCTGGGAAGACAAAGCAAAATACGCCCGGCGCATCATGAAACATAACATACAGGATTATGTCGTCATAAAAGACGGCTATATCCCCAATGACAGGCTCCCCGATTATTTTTGCGCCGCCGATCTGGCGGTTTTGCCCTACAAATCGGCGTCCGGAAGCGGCGTGTGCCAGTTGGCGCTGGGTTTCGGTCTGCCCGTGATCGCCACAGACGCGGGAAGCCTTTCGGAAGTGATAGAAGACGGGACAAACGGCGGGATCGTTCCCACTAACGGCCCCCAGGCCCTGGCGGAGGCCATATGCGAGGCGCTGGAGACGGATGTTCTTAAGACGCTGACCCAGGGCGCGGCAAAGACCAAGGATCAGTATTCATGGGAAAAGATGGCGGATATGATATGCGGGTTGTGAAAACAATGATGGCGTCGTAAAAAATCCGATCTACGGCGTTGCAGCGCTTATTTTGAATTGAGGCATACTACATGTATTGCCTCAATTCAAAATAACCACTACGCCTTGTATATCGAATTTTTAACTTAGCCATCCCAATCTTTTTTACGAGTTTATCAAACAATGGATTCCTGGTGTTTTTTTGAGCCAATCCCCGCCTCTTTTTTTATTTTTTCGTTTTAACATGGCTCAGTCCCCGAGCCGCGCCCAGCGCCCATGCCATTTTAAGAAAATAGACCGTGGGCATGGCGTGTGTCCATTTCATGAGTTTGAAGTTTTTAAGGTATATTTCCAGAGTCGTTTTAAAAGCGATGACGGGCGAGGTCAAAATCAGAAGAAAGGGAGACTTCAAAATAAAGGGGGTGTTTAAAAGGGAGGAATATTTGTGTCGCAAAAGAATCGTTTCAGAAGCATGCCTCACGGCGTATTGGAATATGGATTTAAATGTTTTTCTGTCATGGTCGTGGGATACCACGGCGTCTGAAACGAAACGGGGCTCATACCCTTTTGAACGAATTCTTAGAATAAATTCCATGTCAAAGCAAAGCGCCCTGTTTTTTTCAAATTTCCCGGCCTCCTCCCATACGGCACGCCTGATCCCCATATTCGCGCCCGCTATAAAACAAGCCTTTTTGGATTTTCCGCCGGGGATAAAGGGATGAAATTCCGATATGTTGTGGCAAAGGGAGACATAGCCCGAATCCGGAGCGCTCACGGCTCCCGCCACGACAGGAAAGAGATGAAGAGCCCGGGTCATGTTCTTTATCCAGTCCCTATGGGGAAGACAGTCGTCGTCCGTGAAAACCAGGAAGTCGCCTGTGGCCGATTTGACGCCGATATTCGCCGCGTTGCTTTTTCCCGTGTTGCGCGCCAGGGTCAGGAGGCGCAGATTGGGAAGTCTTTTTGCCATCTCTTCGCATATCATTCCGGCGCCGTCGTTTGAGCCGTCGTCAACCACAAGGGTTTCAAACATATCAAAAGGCGCGCTTTGAGCGGCCAGGGCGTTCAGCGCTCTTTCCAAAAGATGGCGCCGGTTATGGGTGCATATAATCACACTGACGAATTCATTCGAATTTTTCACCGGCCGTTTAAGCGATATATTCATTGCAAACCATCTTTGATTCGGGCGCCAATTCTCATCGCCTCAAATCAATATTGTTGATGCTGCATGTTTTTTCGGACATGTCGGCAAAGGGGCATTGATCGCAGAAACTGTATTTCTCCCGATTTGTTTTAATGGTTCTTCGAATTTTCCCGGCCTTTTTTCCAAACCAGATTTTTCTAAACGACGTGTCCTTTGAAAAAGTCCCGTATGATTTTGTGGCATTGTAATCGTGGTCGCAGGGAACCACACTTCCGTCCGCAAAGACCGAGGGAAAAATAAAGGCTTTTTCACATTTGAAATTATTCCTCCTGACGCGGTCATTTTGATGATACTTGTATGCCCTGAATTTTTCATTCTTTGGAATGAGACTTTTATGGGTTTCTTCCGGCAAATCTCTTATGGAGAGTTTTCGGGTGGCAAGCATATCAAAAGAATGGTCTTTGGCAAAGCTTTCCAGCTGATGGATTTCGTGTTCATTATGGTTCATCACAATATAACGCATACATAGTATGGGCGTTTCAAGGGATTTCTGTCTTTTTATTTCGGCCAGCCTGCGAGCGCCTTCCAGCGCTTTTTCAAGGCCGGCGCCTGTTCTGAATTTGGAGTTGGTTTCATCCGTGATTCCGTCAATGGCCACGATGAGGTATGTGGGCGGATAAGAGACAAGGGCGTTTATAACGCTCTCTTCATTCAGACGCTGGCCGTTTGTGGACAGGAGGGTGATGATATTATGCTTTTTGGCTATGCGGAGCATTTCGGAAAGCCGGGGATGCAGAAGCGGCTCTCCCCAGCACCACAGAGAAAGCACAAGGAGGTAGGGGCCGACCTCATCCATGAGTTTTTCAAACAGGCCGGGGTCCATGGCCAATGGCTTTCGTTCGAGCGCGCCTGATCCCCAGGGGCAGACCGGGCATTTTAAATCGCAGTAGCTGGTCAGCTCAACTTGCATGAAAATGGGCATGCTGTAGGGCCTGGAGCGCTGGTGGATGAGGTTGATTCCGGACTTGATCAGGTTGATCCGCTTGGCGACAGGCATATTGTCAATGGAGGCGGGCATGAGATCAAAGGAAAAATCATAGCGGCCTCTTGCCAAAATATTCCACAATAGAAAAGGGGCTCTAAGAATGTATCGCCGACGGTCTTTTATTTTCATTTTTCATTTTCTTTTTTAGTATTTTTGGGGCCTTAACTGTCTGAATTCGTATTTCCCAGCCTTCAGGGGATGAATTTTTCTATAAATCTTTATGTTTGAAATAAAATTTCCGCAGTCATCACAGGCGCATCCTTGAACCGTTCTTTTTTTTTTGTTGATGGAAATAGCTTTTTTTCTAAAAGCCTGATAAGCGCTTCCATTCCATATTTCTTTCAACGTCCGCTTGGAAGCGTTTCCCAGGGAAAGGGCGCTCGCGCAGCAGGGATGAATATTGCCGTCAGGCTCGATATATATCCATGTCCACCCCGCATAACAGGGAATATGCCGGTATAAGGAAGACGTGTCGCGTTTTCCTGAAAATATTTTAAAGAAATCACTAATGTCATGTTGGATCCCATTGGAATTCAGGAAACGGCCCGCTTCTTCCAGCCTTTTTTTTATTGAAGAAATTTGGTCGGCCGTGGGCTCAATGGATGAAAAACGGTTGTTTAAATTATAAGCCAGGGCTCTGTATTGCGCAGCCTCCACGCCCATTTTTACGGCGAATTCCGCAAAGCTCATAATATCCTGACAATTTTGTCTCACGATGACAAACGCCAATGTTATTTTCGGTTTTTTTATTTTCAGGGCGGCTTTTTTTTTCTTTATATATTCAAGGTTTTTTTGAAGCGTTTGAAATATTTTTTTCTTTGTTCCCGGGTGTGTGGCGGCGTAAACATCCGGGGTTCCCGCCATTGTCGTGATTCGGATATCATCGAATCCCATCATGATCAATTCATCCGCAAGATCAGGATTAAGAAGCGTTCCACTGGTATTGGCGAAACAGGAGGCCCCGGAAGATTTGGCGCGGGATGCGAGTTTAAGAAAATCTTTATGGAGAAAGGGATCTCCGCCGGTGAATTTATACTGCCTTGTGCCCATTCTGAAGAGTTCATCTATACATTTTATAAAATGGTCTGTATCGGCGTCCTGCGGTTTTAATTTTTCCAGTGTTTCAGCGTGGCGCAAAGGCGATTTCATTATTTCCACCTCTTTGCCTGTTTTGAAAACCGAATTTTTCAGTAGTGGTGAGCGCAAAAAACAGTGAATGCACCGGAGGTTGCATCTATTGGTCAGCTTCAGATTGACTCTGATCGGGCCGCTGAACGCCCTGCTTCCATGCGCCACTCCTGAAACGGCTTTTATTTGAGACCACTTCAATCCTAAATTCATGTTTTAATGCCTATTCTTGAGAATTGCTCGCAGGTAAATAAAATTAAAATTTTTCGAGCCGTTGACTCAAAAATTTTTTAACTCTTTGTCTTTGATCAGTATTGCAATCAGGCCCCATCCATAACACAATTTTCCCACAGCCGACGCCAGAAGAAAAAAAGGAATCTGCCAGGTTTTGACCCCAAGCTCTTTTTTAAAACGAAAGATATTTCGTATGTCTGAAATAAACCTCGCGCACGGGAAAGCCATGGCCGCGATCAGGGGATGGCTCAGCCATTGCGCTCCGGATGCGGACGGGTTGAACTTCCGGATAACGACGCTTGTGTCGGCGGAATAAGACGCCCAATGTTTCAGATAATTCAAAAAGGTTTTCGGATGATGTTGGTGCAAAACAGCGACCCCGGGCTCATAGAGAACCGTTATGGATTGTTTTTTGAATTCGGCGGATAAAAGCGCCCCCCCTGGAGAGGCGTTGATGGCATGATTAATGGGCAGGCATGGCAGCAGATTTTTCAGAGCGTTTTTTTTAATGGCGAAATTGTCATTTTCGACATAATGGACATATCGCCTTTGCCTTGGCAGAAAAAGAGATTCATATGTCAGCAAACACAATTTGTGCAAAAAAGATCCGGTGTGGCGCAGGGGCCCTGATATCACGGAAACGTCCGGGTCTGACTCGAAACAGGAGACATAACTCCCAAGCCAGCCTCCGGCCGCTGCGCAGTGGGGATCGAAGAAAATCAGAATGTCCTCTTTTGCCGTTTCACAGGCGCGTGAAAGAGAGTCCAGCCATCCCCGGGGTTTGGATTTTTCAATAATCCTGACCCGGTTTTTGAATTTTTTTTTCACAATGTCCACCGTATGGTCCCGGGAGGCGTCATCAATGACGATGATTTCAAAATCTTTGTCATAGTCCTGACGGATCACGGATAAAAGGCACGGCTCCACATCATCTTCCTGATTTTTTGTGGTGACGATAACGCTCACCATAATGGCTTCCTCCGTCACATGTAATTGTTGAGCAGTCTGCACATGTTTTCACAGGTTTTGGCTTGTTTACGAATTTTTCCCGCCTTTAAAAACCATGTCCGGGCAGGGGGATCTTTTTTGATGTCCCCGATGGGCTCCAGTCCATGGCACAGTCTCATCCGGCCCGAAGGGGTGATGAACAGATTGGACACCCCCCCCAGGCATATCATCTTTTTCACCGCCGCCGGATCCCGGTAATATTCGATCATTTTTTTTAACTGGTTTTTGGCGTTGAGTATGGGATAACCCTGTTTTTGTTTTTGGATCAATGCCTCAATGGCGCCGGCGATCCGCTCCGGATCTTTTGCCCAAAATGGATCGGATTCCCGCCAGTCCGGCGGGATGTCCGCCATTTTTTTGTTTTGAAATGAATAGTGGACCCTTCTGTCCGCCAGGGCCTGGTAGACGATGCCGTGAAGGCGGCGTTCTTTGGCCCATTCCGCCAAAATTTCAAGCTCGTCGATATTGGTCCCCATGATGATGGTTTCGATATTGGTTTTAATGTTGAAATGTTGAAATTTGGGAAGGATGGACACGATATGATCGAAGCTGCCCTTGACGCCCCTTGTGGGGTCATGGGTTCGGGCGGCGGACCCGTTTAATGAAACCACCAGATTGTCGACGCCGGCTTTTTCCAGGGCTTTCAGTTTTTTTTCGTTCAGAAGAGATCCGTTGGTGATGAGGGAGATATAAAAACCGCTGTTTTTTGCATAAGAGATGATGTCCAGAATATCGTGGCGCAGAAGAGGCTCTCCTCCGGTTAAGGTCGCCCGGTGAGTCAGCGCTTTGCCTTTCAGTTTTTTAAAAATATTTTTCCATTCCCCGGCTGTCATCTCTTTGGACGGTTTCTGGCCCCATTTGGAACATGTGGGGCAAGAAAAATTGCACCGGTCCGTCAAGGCGGCGTTGATTCGAAGGGGAAGCGGTGAAAAACCGGTGTGATACATGGCCCGCTTGATCCCGTTGATGAGATTTTTTTTATTCATTTTCCGGTTTTTTATGTCTCCACTCGTTTTCTTGTCTGGATCGCTTTGGCCGTCAGATAGATGATTTCCTTCTCTTCGGCCGAAATGCCGCAAAAGAAAACAACGCCCGCGAGCAAGGCCCCGAGGGCTGAAAAAACGGCCAGGGAAGCGCTCAAGGGCCGCAGGATGAAAAACACCATAACAGAGAAAAAGGCCGCCAGGCAAGGCTTAATCAAGGCGAATCGTACATTGATTTTTTCAAGGGAAAAAAGCGCGGCTCCCAGGGACAGGAAAGCCGCGACCCTTCCGGCGGCCATGGCCCAGACGGCTCCCGCGGCGCCCATTTTCGGCGCGAGCAAAAACATGGACCCGGTGAACACGGCGGCGCCGATGGCGGCCCCGGCCAGGATGCGGCCATAGCGGGATCCGGCCAGAAGAACGCTCCTGAAAGCGGCGGCGCAGCTTCCCGGAATCACAATCCATATGGCGGTTTTGATCAATTCTCCCGCATGGGCGTATTCAGGTCCGAAAACAGCGGCGATCATCCAGGGGCCCCAGGCCAGGGCGATGATTCCCCCGGCGGTTCCAAAAACAATGGCGGCCCTGCACACGGTTTCGCAAAAGAAAATATCGCGGCTGTCTTTTCTTTTTGAGGAGCGGCTTAAAGCCGGAATGGAGGCTTTGAAAAACAATCCGTTGGTATGCAGCATGATGAAAAGTATCTGGACAACCATGACAAGCTGGCCCATATCCGCCTGGTGGCTGTTCAGGAAACGAAAAAGGACCAGTATTCCCTGGTAGGCCCACATGGACATGGCCGCGGCCAGGCCCACCGGGAGCCCTTTGGATATCAGTTTTCCCGCGCCTTTGAAAACCGGCGCCAGGGGGATGGGCGCCACCCGGTTTTTTAAAAGCCTCAGGCTGAAAACCCCCTGGGCCCACCAGGAAACGGCGTGTATGAAAGCGATCGCTGAAAGTTTCCCGCCGGCCAGGAGAAAAACGGCGCCGGATGTGAACTCCAAAAGGCGAAACACAGACTGCTGCCTTAAGAAATACTGGTTTTTTTCGTAGGCGTTGAAGGCGGAATCCGCCCAGATGGATATGGCCCTTCCCGGAAGCGCCGCTGAAAAGATCAGCATCACTCGGGCCACGTCCGGGTTTTTCTCCATAAAAAGAGCCGAGGCCCCGCAGATCAGCGCCGCGACCAGGGAGACGGCGGCCCGGACGGACCAGGCCAGCCGGACCGTTTCGCCTCCTTTTTTGGGGTCGGCCCCCACTTCCTTTGCCATGACCTGCCCCAGGCCCAGGCCTGTGGCGCCCAGGAAAGCCATATACCAGGAAGTGGCGTACCCGAAAATGCCGTACAGCTCGGCGCCGAGCGTCCGCGCCAGGATGAGCAGGTAAAAAAATCGGGCGAGTTTGACGATTCCGAATCCTGAAAAAAGATGAAGGGAATTTTTCGCCACAGAGGCGATTCCTTTTCCTGAAATCGGAATGTTATTTTTTGGGTCATTCATGTTGCAATATCCATTGAAAGCGGGTATGGTGATTCATTTAAAAACGGTTTGGGCCACGCGCCTGTTTTTAAGGATTATACCACTAAAAAAACAATATGAAAACAGCAATCCTCGCGGGGGGGAAGGGAACGCGTCTTGGGAAGCGGGGTGAAAGTCTTCCCAAGGCATTGGTTGAAATCGGGGGAAAGCCCATCATATGGCATATCATGATGGGGTATTCTCATTATGGATTCAAGGATTTTGTCATCGCCACCGGGCATCGGGGAGAGATGATTGAACAGGCGCTTTCTGAAAGACGGTGTTTTAAGCGAAAGGGGTGGTCCATCATTCGGGCGGACACCGGAGGCGATTCCCGGACGGGCGAAAGAATCAAACGTCTGGCCCCCTTTGTGGGAGACCGGACGTTTATGCTGACCTGGTGCGACGGCCTTGCGGATATCGATTTAAGACAGCTTGTGGATTTTCATCGTTCTCACGGCAGGCCGGCCACTGTCACCGCCGTGCCTTTTCAGTCCATGTTCGGGCATTTGACCCTTCAAGGAGACCGGGTGGCCGGTTTTCGCGAGAAACCCAAAATGCCCGATGTCTGGATCAACGGCGCGTTTTTTGTTCTGGAGCCGGCCGCGCTGGACTACATCGAAGGCCATGACATGTCATGGGAGAGCCGGCCCATGGAAAATCTCGCGATGGATGGACAGTTGATGGCCTACCGCCACCGCTCTTTCTGGCATTCAATGGACACGCTCAAAGACCATGCCTTTCTTGAAAATATGTGGCAAAAGAAAAATCCTCCCTGGAAAGTCTGGAGCTGACGGATGAGGGTTTTGGTGACCGGACACAGGGGCTATGTCGGGACGGCGCTGGTTCCCCTGCTCATATCCCAGGGGCATGAAACCGAGGGGATGGACGCGGATTTTTTTGCCGGGTGCTCGTTTGGCGAGCCTCCCCTGGACATTCCCCACAAGAAGATGGATATCCGGGACGCCCGTTTGTCCGATTTGAGGGGGTTTGAGGCGGTGATTCATCTCGCCGGCCTGTCCAATGACCCCCTTGGCGATCTGGATCCGGAGCTGACATGGGAGATCAATTTTAAATCCTCCGTCCGTCTGGCTCAAATGGCCAGGGAGGCGGGGGTCAGGCGTTTTGTTTTTTCTTCATCCTGCAGCGTTTATGGAGCGAAAGACGGCGAATTTGTGAAAGAGACAGACACCCTGGAGCCGGTCACCCCCTACGCCAGGTCAAAGGTTTTGGCGGAAAAAGAAATCAAAAGGCTTGAGGGGCCTGATTTTTGTCCGGTTTTTTTAAGAAACGCGACAGCTTACGGATTTTCGCCCCGCATCCGTTTTGATCTGGCGCTGAACAACCTCATGGCGTGGGCGTTTTCCACAAAAAAAGTGTATCTCAAAAGCAAAGGAAACGCCTGGCGCCCTTTCGTCCATGTGGAGGATATCGCCCGGGCGTTCGCGGCTGTTTTGAGCGTCCCTTTGGAGTCCGTTCGCGGCCAGGCGTTCAATGTGGGGGAAACCCGGGAAAATTATCAGATCCTGGCGGCGGCCCGACTGGTCAGGGACACGGCGCCGGGCTCGGAAATCATTTTCGCGGACGGGGCTTTGGAAGACATCCGGTGTTACCGGGTCAATTGCGATAAAATCTTCGCGGCGCTGCCGCGTTTTAAAACAGAATGGACCTTGGCAAAAGGCGCCCGCCAGCTTCTGGACGCATATCGGAAAAACACGCTCTCCCCGGATGATTTTGAAGGGCCGCGCTACAAACGAATCGATCATATCCACATGTTGATCCGCGAGGGCGTTTTGGACAAACGGCTTCGGTTTAAACAGCGGGAATCAAAAACATTAGGACCATGACCGGCGAAAAAATTTTCAAACCATGCCGTTTATGCGCAAACGACGGGCTTTTCCTGATTATGTCTTTTGGGAAAACACCTTTGGCGGACCGCCTTTTGAGCGCCGATGAGTTGGGGCAGAAAGAGCCTGAGGCGCCCCTGGAACTGGCGTTTTGTCCCCGCTGCTACCTGGTTCAGATCACGGAGACGGTGTCGCCTGAGATCCTGTTCGCCCAAAGGTACCCCTATTTTTCTTCGTCATCGGAAAGCTATCTGGCGCATTCCCGAAAAAACGCCACAGAGATCATGGCGTCCCGCAAACTCCATGCGAAAAGCCTGGCGCTGGAAATCGCAAGCAATGACGGTTATATGCTGAAAAATTTCAGGGAGCGGGGGATCCCGGTCATGGGAATCGACCCGGCGAAACCCCCGGCCATGGCCGCCATGAAAGCCGGGATTCCCACCCATAACGTTTTTTTCGATAAAAGGTTCGCCCGCCGCCTCGCGAAAGAAGGGAGCCTTGCGGATGTGGTCATCGCAAACAATGTGCTGGCCCATGTGGCGGATCTGAACGGCTTTGTGGAGGGCATATCGGTCGTTTTGAAAGACGAAGGCATGGCGGTCATTGAAGTTCCGTATCTGGCGGACATGATTGAGGGCTGCGAATTCGACACGGTTTACCACCAGCATCTGTGTTATTTTTCGGCCACGGCCCTGGACCGGCTTTTCAGAGCGCATTCTCTTTTTTTGAGCCATATCAAAAGAATCCCGGTTCACGGGGGCTCTGTGAGGCTTTATGTCGAGCCGCGCGAAAATCCAGATGATTCCGTGATATCCATGCTGGAGCGGGAAGATTCCCTGGGAATCCATGACATGGATTTCTATCGCTCATTTGCCGCCAGGGCCCGAAGCCTGCGAAAAGACCTGGTGGATATGCTGCGGGGCCTTAAAAACAAAGGCAAAAAAATAGTCGGCTACGGCGCGGCGGCCAAAGCCGCCACCCTCTTATCCTATTGCGGAATCGGACAAAATTTTTTGGAATACATTGTGGACGCGCAGCCTTTTAAGCATGGGCTTTACATGGGCGGCAACCATTTGCCTGTTTTTTCAACCCGTCGCCTGATGGAAGATATGCCGGACTACGTGTTGCTTCTGGCATGGAATCTGGCGGATGAGATTCTGGCTCAACAGGAGCCCTACAGACGAAGCGGGGGGCGCTTTATCATTCCCATTCCTGAATTGCGCGTCATATGATGACAAAAGGTTTTAAAAATGAAATTCGCCGGGACAAATGCCCGGGTTGCGGCCGGAGGGCTGTGGATGTGTTTTACCATGCGAAATCCGTCCCGGCAAACACCTGCGTCCGCCTGGAAACCAGGGCCTTGGCCTTTGACTGCGCAAAAGGGGATATTTCCCTGGGTTTTTGCCATGACTGCGGCCTGATCTATAACGTCTGCTTTAATGAGGCCCTGGTGGAATATTCCCCCATGTATGACGGGTCCCAGGGTTTTTCCCGTGAGTTTAACGAATTTCATGCCGACCTGGCCGGGGAGTTGATCAAAGCCTATGAGTTGAGAGGCAAAAAAATTTTGGAAATCGGCTGCGGAAAAGGCGAGTTTCTTAAAATGATGTGCGAAATGGGCGGAAATGAAGGGGTGGGCTTTGATCCGGCATGGACCCCTTGCGCCGGGGATGAGGAAAAAAACCGAAGGATCGTTTTTGTCAGGGATTTTTACTCTGAAAAATATTCGGATGTGGACGCGGATTTTTTGATCTGCAAAATGACCCTGGAGCACATCGTCGATCCCCTGGTTTTTTTGTCCATGCTCAAAAAGTCTTTGGATCATTCGGACCGTGCTGTTGTTTTTTTCATGGTTCCGGACGCCTCCAGAATTTTCAGGTACTGCGCCTTTGAAGACGTTTACTATGAGCATTGCTCATACTTTTCCCCCCGCTCCCTTTCATTCCTGTTTGAAAACGCCGGTTTTGAGACGCTGGATATCGCCTCTTTGTATGGCGGGCAATACATCGGCCTGACGGCGAAACCCGGGAGCGGCGTTTCCAGGGGCGTGTTTCCCACAGAAGAACAGATCCATCCGTTGAGGAGCTGGACGCGATCATTTCATGTAAAATTCACGGAAAAGCGTTTGTTTTGGGAGAAGAAAACAGGCGAAAACAACGCGAATCAGAAAAAAACCGTTTTATGGGGGGCCGGCTCCAAAGCCGCCGCTTTCCTGCATTCGGTGAACGCGGGAAAACTCATTGAATTTGTGGTGGATATAAACCCGTTCAAGCAAAATCACCATATGCCCGGAAGCGGTCAAAAGATTGTGGGTCCGGATTTTTTGACAAAATACCGTCCGGATTGTGTGGTGGTCATGAACCCAATCTACTGCGATGAAATATCGGCCCGGCTTGATGACATGGGGCTTTCGCCTGAGCTGATCGCGCTTTGACGCCCTTAAAAAATGAGAAAGGATAAAATGGCGAAAAAAAACTCTCCGAAAGTCAGTGTCGGCATGCCGGTTTACAACGGGGAAGAGCATATTTCCCATGCGCTGGACTCTATTCTCGGCCAGACCTTTGGGGACTTTGAGCTTATCATATGCGACAACGCCTCCACCGACGCCACCTGGGAAATCTGCCGTGATTACGAAAAACGCGACCGGCGAATTTTATGCCTTCGGAATTCAGTCAATCTTGGGGCCGCTCCCAATTACAACCGGGTGTTTGCGGCGTCTTCAGGCCGGTATTTCAAATGGGCCGCCCATGACGATGTCCTTTGCCCCGATTTTTTTGAAAAATGCGTGGCGGCCCTCGACGCGGCGCCGGACGCGGCGTTGTGCCGGTCCCGGGTGGAATACATAGATGAAAAGGGAAAAAGTCTTGGAGTCTATGACAGCCCTTTGAAAGGCTCAGATTCGTCGTCTCCCTCCCGGCGTTTCGCGGCCCTTGTTTTAAACGAGCATCCAAGCAACGATTTTTTCGGCTTGATCAGGCGGAAATTTCTGGAGGGATCGCTTTTGCACGGAAGTTACCACGGGGCGGACCGGGCCCTGCTGGCGGAGCTTGCTTTATGCGGAAGGCTCATTCAAATCCGGGAGCCCCTTTTGCGAATGAGGGAGCGTCCGGACAGATACACCCGCTCAATGCGTCTGCCCCGGGAACGGGCGGCCTGGCACGATTCGAAACAGTCCAAACGCCCCGGTCTGCCGTTATTGAGATGTTTCGCTGATTTCCTCCGGGCGGCCTTTCGCCGCGCCGATGACCGGGTCGTTTCTTTCAAATGCCTGTGGCATCTTGCTCGCTGGTGGTTTGTCAACTGGAATTTTTTGCGCATGGCGACGGAGATGATCGGCCTTGTTTATCCGAATGTGATTCCCATGGCCGAAGACTTCAAACGAAAAAGATTCGGCCCGCCCCAGGGGCCTTTGGCTTTGAAGAAAAAGAAACAAAAAACGACAGGGTCGCCTTGATCATTCAATGTTTCCCGGGACCCAAAACACACGGCGCGACGAATAAAACCCATGAATAAAACCATGAAACACATCCAGGCCGTCATGTCCGGGGAAAAGGGGGGCTTTTTCTGGCCCGCAGCCCTGTCTTTTCTTTCCCTGCTTTACGGAGCCGGGGTTCGGTCGCGGCTGTTTTGTTTCCGCATGGGCCTTTTTCGGTCCAAACGCCTGCCCTGCGCCGCGATTTCGGTGGGAAATCTCACGGCCGGGGGCGCGGGCAAAACCCCCATGACGATTTTTCTGGCCGGCCTGGTTCAGGAAATGGGCCTCAAACCGGCGGTCCTGAGCCGGGGATACCGGGGCGGCGCGGAAAAAACAGGGGGCGCGGCGAGCGACGGGACGCGGATTCTCATGTCCCCGGAGGATTCCGGGGACGAGCCTTTCATGATGGCCCGGCGGCTTTCCGGGGTCCCGGTCATGGTGGGCCGGGACCGGTTTGACTCAGGGGTCCGGGCCGCCGGGGAGTTCGGGGCGGACGCGGCGATTTTCGACGACGGGTTCCAGCGCCTGGATTTAAAGCGGGACCTGGACATCGTTTTGATCGACGGCCGGCATTTTTTGGGGAACCGGCGCATGTTGCCCCGGGGATTTTTAAGGGAGCCGGTCTCCTCCCTGTTTCGGGCCCACGCGGCGGTGTTCACCCGGGTTGAAAATCTTGACGGGCCCGGGGCCGACCCGAAGGATCTGTGGAGACGGGCCGGTTTTGACGGCCCGCCGCCTTTTCCCGTGTTCGCCTGCTCCCATGTTCCGAGGGTCATGGGCCGGGGGAAGGGCGACCTGGGTTTTCGTGATCCGGGATTTTTAAAAGGCCGGCGGGCGCTCGCCTTTTCGGGCATCGCCTCCAACTCGGATTTCCGCGACACGCTTTTGGGTTTGGGGTGCGAGATCGCGGATTTTCGTGGATTTCCGGATCACCACCGCTACTCCGACAGGGAGCTGGAGGACATTCGGGAATCGGCGAGGGCCGCCGGCGCGGATTATATCTGCGTGACTGAAAAGGACCACGCCCGCATCTCCCACCGGATTTCCCATTGGGGGCCCTGGCGGGAAAAACTGGCGGTCATCGGCGTGGACATCTCCTTCGGCGCCGCCGAGGGGGAATTCAGGCGCTTTGTTCAAAAGCGTCTGGCGGCCGCCATGAAAAAAATCGGACGCGCGCCTGGAAAAAAACCATGACGAAAAAAAATCGAAAACTGCGGATCGCGTCGGTCCTGGACGGAACGCCCGGCCATGAAAAGCAGACCCTGGCGGTCATCGGGGCCCTTTCCCGGCGCGTTGAAACGGATGTGGCGCGCGTCCGGGTCCGGAAAAAAAGCGCGTTTCAAACCGTCAAATCCTTTCTTCTGCTGGCGGCGGGGCGCTTTTCCCCGCCCGGGGGGCTTAAGGGGCGCGCGTTTCCGGATATCATCATCGGGACCGGCTCCTCCACCCATCTCCCCATGCTTCATTTAAAGGGAAAAAGCCGGGCAAAGGCCGTGACGTGCATGACCCCGGATTTTTTCATCCGGAAAAAAATGGACCTTTGCCTGGTTCCCGCGCACGACGGGACCCGGCCCGGGAAAAATATTTTTTTCACCCAGGGACCGCCATGCGGCCCGGGCCTTTCGGGAAAACATGACAAAGGCCGGGGGCTGGTCCTGGTCGGCGGAACGGATCCCAAAAGCCATGTGTGGGACTCCGGAGACGTTTTGCGGCGAATCGAAAATATTTTTGAAAAAGAGCCCCATGTCCGATGGACGGTCTCCTCCTCCCCCCGAACCCCGGCCGAAACTGAAGAGGGTCTGGCGGCTTTGGCCGGCCGGTTTGAAAACGCGGTCTTTTTCAGCTGGAAAGACACCCCCCGGGGCTGGGTGGAGCGGGTCTGCGCCGAAAGCTTCCGGGCCTGGATCACGGCGGACAGCGTCTCCATGGCCTATGAGGCCCTCGCCGCCGGATGCCGCCTGGGGATCATTCCGGTGAAATGGAAAAAGAGGTCGTCCAAAATTCAAAAAAGCGTGGACGGGCTTTTGGAAGGCGGACTGGCCGACTCCTGTGAGGCGTGGCTTTCGGGAACCCTCCCGCCTGAAAATATTCCGGCGGGAAACATCCCGGACCGGGCGCCGGGGGCCCTGAACGAGGCCGGACGGTGCGCCGAAGAGATATTGAGGCGATGGGGCCGGGGAAGTTGAGCCCCTCCCCGTCCATGATCCGGGGCGTTTTGACTTTAGTGTTGAAATTTGATTTTTTTTCTCGTATGGTAGGCCGAAAAAAACCGCCGGGGGCGTTTTGATTTCCAGGATTTCGAACACATGATTGGTTATATTGAAGGAAAGCTGCTGAAAAAAGAAAAGGACCGGGCGCTGATTCTCTCCGGACAGGTGGGCTACGAGGTCATGCTGCCCGGCGTGGTCATGGAGGGCGTGAAAGAAAAGGAGATCGGCGGGGAGGTCTCCTTTTATATCTACTGGCATCAGACCCAGGGCCAGCCGAAACCCTCGCTCATCGGCTTTAACCTGGAGGCTGAGAAGGAGTTTTTTCAGCGCTTCATCTCTGTGGCGGACATCGGGCCCATGAAGGCCGTCAAGGCCATGGGAGCGCCCATTCAGGAGATCGCCAAAGCCATTGAGACCAAAGACGCCGGAGCGCTCGGACGGCTCAAGGGCGTCGGGCCCAGGACGGCGCAGAAGATCATCGCGTCTTTATCCGGAAAGATGGGCCGCTTTCTTCCCGAGGACGGGCCGGAGCCGGGCGCCGGAACGCCCCCCGCCCTGGGGGACGCGGGAAGGCGGGCGCCGGATATTGGAGGTGTGGGAAGACAGGTGGTGGATGTTCTGGTCAGCCGTCTGGGACATCATCCGGCCGAGGCCGAAAAGATGGTGGCCCGGGCGCTGAGACGGGGCAGGACCTTTTCCGACCCCGGGGAGCTGTTTGATGAGATTTACAGGGCCGGGGAGGCCGGCCATGAGGATGGCGGCGCATGACTGAGGATTTTTTCCCGGACTGCCGGGACGGGCTCGGCCTGCTTTCGCCCGGCCCCGCGGACATGGACCAGGAGCCCGATATCGCCTCGCTGAGGCCCGCGCGTTTTTCGGAATACGTGGGGCAGCGCGAAGCGGTGGAGACTCTTTCCATCGCCATTGACGCGGCCTCCATGAGAAACGAGCCCATTGAGCATGTGCTGTTCCACGGCCCCCCGGGCCTGGGAAAAACCACCCTGGCCCATATCATCGCCAATGAAATCGGGGGAAATCTCACCGCCACCTCGGGACCGGCCATTGAAAAAGCCGGGGACCTGATCGGCATTTTGACCCATATCCAGGAAGGGGACGTGCTGTTTATCGATGAGATTCATCGTCTGCCCAAGGCGGTGGAGGAATTTTTATACTCGGCCATGGAGGATTTCGCGGTGGATTTTGTGTTTGACCAGGGCATCCACGCCCGAAGCCACCGGTACCGGCTCAACCGTTTCACCCTGGTGGGGGCCACCACCCGGGCCGGGCTTTTGTCCGCCCCGCTTCGGGAGCGCTTCGGCATTTTCAGAAGCCTGGATTTTTACAACTCCGACGATCTGGTGAAAATCGTCCGCCGGTCCGCCGCCATCCTGGATGTCCCCATGGACGACGGCGGCGCCCGTGAGCTGTCCAAAAGATCCAGGGGCACCCCCCGAATCGTCAACCGCCTTTTGAAAAGGGCCAGGGATTACGCCCAGGTCCGGGCGGACGGGGTCATCACGGCGGACACGGTGAAAGCGGCCCTGGGCCTGGAGGGTGTGGATGAGATGGGCCTGACCCGCCTGGACCGCCGCTATCTCGGCGCCGTCATCGATTTTTACAAGGGGGGCCCGGCCGGGATCGAGGCCATCGCCGCCGCGCTTCAGGAGGAAAAGGACACCCTGGCCGATGTGGTGGAGCCCTATCTTTTGAAAATCGGCTTTGTCACGCGAACCTCTTCGGGGCGAAAAATTTCCGAAAGCGCGTATCGGCATCTGGGGCGCGTGGTCTGATATGGCCGTCATCACCCTTCTCACCGATTTCGGCCTGGCGGACGAATACGCCGGGGTCATGAAGGGTCATCCTGGGCCTTTGCCCCGACGCCGCCATCGTGGATAGCGCCCATCTCATCATATGACGGGCATGCGCTCATGGCCCCGGGAAACGGGATCATTCCCTTTGTCATTCAGGACAAAGAGCGGATGGGCCGGGCCGTGTATGTGGACAACGGGGATTTTTTTTTAAACAATTTGGACGCCGCCTGAGCGCGGCCGGATGAATATGAGATCATATCGGATCAGGATGTTTATGGCCCTTTGGGCCGTCGGGTTTTTTCTTTTCACGCAAAAGGCCGGGGCGCTCGCCCCTCCCGATGACGGGGACCGAATCCCGGATGTGTTTGTGGACCTGGGAGAAGGAGACCGCGTTCAGCGCGCTGTTCTGGTGGACAAAAGCGCCCAGTCTCTTTTTCTTTACGAGTTTGACGGCAAACTCTCCAGACGTTTGAGTTTTCAATGCTCCACGGGCGAGGCGGCCGGGGACAAGAAGGTGGCCGGGGACAAGAAAACCCCGGAGGGGATTTATTTTTTTATTCGGAAACACCCCCGCCATGATCTGACCCCCATTTACGGCTCATATGCCTTTCCCATGGACTATCCCAACTTCCTGGACCGGGCCTCAGGCAAGACCGGCAGCGCCATATGGCTGCATGGAACCAACAAACCCATTGAGCCCATGGACTCTAATGGGTGCGTGGCCCTGGCCAATCCCGACATCGAGGCCCTTTCGGATTACATCACCCTGGGCCGTACCCCGGCGGCCATTGTGGAGAAAATTTCATACGTCCCGGCCGAAGAGCTGGCCCGGCGGAAGAGCGCCGCGGCGCGGTTTCTCTCCCGGTGGGCCGCCTCCATATCCGGGAGCGCGTACCACGACTACCTGGAGTTCTATGACCCCGCCTACGCTCCGGACATCCGGTGGTGGAACACATGGAACGCCATTCGGAATTTTTTGGGCGCGGGGCCGGCCGCTTTCGAAATGGGGATGAAAAACAGGGTCATTTTAAAGCATAAGGATATTTACACGGTCACATTTGACCTCTTTTTCAAAATCGACGGTGTGAGCGTTCCCATCGGGTTTAAGAAACTTTTCCTGTCGGAAAAATCCGGAGCGCTTAAAATCGTGGGCGACGTGTATGGCCACGAGGAAAAAAAATCGGCTTCGGATGAAAACCCCCTGCTCCCGGCGGCGCGGCGGGTCCGGAAGATTGCGGCGGCCGCGTCCGAGAAAAAGAATATCGCCGGGATGATCGACCAGTGGATCCGGGCGTGGTCCCAAAAAGACATCCGCCGCTATGGGGGATTTTACGCCGGGGATTTCAAAAGCGGCCGTATGGACAAAAAGAAGTGGCTCAGGCACAAGGAGAGTCTGAACCTGAAATACGCCTATATCCGGGTCTCCAAAGACCGGCTGGATGTGAAAGTCGGGGGAGACCGGGCCGAGGCCGACTTTGTTCAGACGTATGAGTCGCCTCTTTACAGGGCGGTGGGGAAAAAGAAACTTGTTTTGAAACGCGAAGGAACGGGATGGAAAATATACCGGGAAATATGGGAAGCGCTTTAGCCGGAGGAAAAATAAAACGTGTGTATGGACGGATGGCCCGCTCCACATTCCTGATTGTGGACGACCGGGGAGGGCGGACGGCCGTTCGAAATTTTATGGCCATGGCCGGGGTCATGGCGGCCTTTCTTTTTGTCTCCGCCGCCTCCGCCGGGATTTTTTTCGCGCTTTACAAAGGGGCGCGGGATGAGAACGCGGCGCTTTCAAAGGACCTGGCCGCTTCCCGGGCACGGGCCGCGTCGCTTCAGGATGACAAGGAGATGCTTCTGGCCAAGCTGGCCATGCTGGAGAGGGCGTCCCGGGGCGATTTGGGGCCGGGCCGGGGAAAAGGCCCGGTGAAAACCCGCCTGACGGATTTTTCCCTGTCCGGGAACCCCGGCGGGCTTCGGGCCGCCTTTCGCCTGGGCCTGGAAGGCGTGTTTGAGAAACCGGATTCGCCCTGGCGTCTTCTGGCGGTTTTGAAAGGCGACGCCGGGGACGAAAAGACCTGGCGTTTTTTTCCGGCCGGGGCGTTTGATTCCGGCGAGCCGTCCTCCCCCGCCAGGGGCGTGGCGTATTCCCCGGGCTCAAACGGGCCCGTGACCCTGGATATCAAAGGAGCCGGCGACCCGTCGGCTTTTCATCTGTTCCGGGTCTATTTATTTGATTCCAAAGGGAAACTGATGTCTGAACGGGAATTTTCCATCAAATGAGAGCGCGCCGGAAAATAAGCGGGCGCCGGGCCAAAGGCCCGTCGTTTTTATCCCGCGCGTCAAAGGCTTTTTTCTCAGGCGCGGCCCTGGTCGCAGTCCTGGTCTTCGCCTGGCCGGGGGTATGCCGGGCCCAGGACCGGGTCCACACCGTTTATTTCGAAGGCTCGGATCATGAGCTGAATGTGTACCGGATTCACGGGAAGGAAAAAGGAAAGACCCTGATGCTCGTGGGGGGGATCCAGGGGGACGAGCCCGGGGGTTTTTTATCCGCTGACCTTTACGCGGACCTCACCCTGGCGCGGGGCGGTCTCATCGTGGTGCCCCGGGCGAATTTTCAATCCATTGTCTTAAAAAAGCGCAAGGTCAACGAGGACATGAACCGGAAATTCGCCGGCGCCCAGAAGGGCAATTACGAGGCCAAGATCGTGGGGATATTGAAAAAGCTCATCGCCGAAAGCGACTGCCTGCTCAACCTTCATGACGGGTCCGGGTTTTTTTCGGAAAAATGGGAAAGTCCCCAGAGAAACCCCAAACGCTACGGCCAGTCCATCATCGCCGACACCGATGTGCACCACACCGATACGGGGCAAACCGTTTTCCTGGGCCGGATGGCCCGGGAGGTGGCCCGGCAGATCAACCTGCGGGTCAAAAACCCCGACCATTATTTTAAATTCAACAATCACAACACCCGGCATCGATCCACCCTGCACAGGGAGCAGAGAAAATCCGCGACCTATTACGCCCTGTATCAATGCGGGATTCCCGCCTTCGGGGTGGAGACCAGCAAGTCCCTTCCCCTGAGACTGAAAGTCCGCCATCACAATCTGGCCATCAACGCCTTTATGGATGTCATGGGCATCGTCCCGGAAACCCCGGGCATCAATCTGTCTGATCCCGAGCTGAAATACCTGGTGATTCTGGTCAACGGCATGCTGCCGGTGGCTTTGAAAAACAACGAGACCCTTCATGTCGGGAAGGGCGACACCATCCGGGTCTCTCATATAGAGGCCAACTATGAAAGGGGGCTGAGCGTCGATGTCCTGGGACACGGGGCGCTGAACGACATCAAGCGCGACATTAAAATCAGAAAGCCCGTTCATATCATTGTCCGAAAGGATTATTCTCCCTGCGGCAGGATCGACGTGGCCGTTTCAAAGAAAACAAAGGGGGTTTACGTGTCTTCGAGCCCCGGCGAAAAACCCCGCCGGTCCCTTGTCTTCATCCTCAGGGTGAACGGGGAAGAGCGGACCGCCGGGGGCGGGGAGCGTCTCGATTTGACCCGGGGGGACAGGCTGGAGATTGTGGATGTGGAGGCGCAGGACATTCCCTCCCCGGATCTGACGGTGAATTTCAAGGGGTTCGTGGGAGATAAAAATGTCAACCGGGGCGAGGACCGGGGATATGTCATCGACACGAAAAAAGATTTGTGGAAACGCTATTCCTGGCGCAAGAACGGAAAAACGTACCGGATTGTCGTCCATTATCACGGGGCGGACATCGGGACGCTTTGGGTGAATTTAAACTGACGGCGGGGCGCGAGGGCCCGGGCCGTTTTGGCCACGCATTATGGAAAACAATCCGAAGGAGGCGCATCGTGGGCGACAAACCGGAAAATATTTCAATCATTGACAAGGGAGTGACGGTGGACGGCATGCTTTCCACACGGGGAAAACTCATCATCAAGGGGACGGTGAAGGGGCGCCTGGAGGGAACCGAGGTCGTCATCGCCGCCGAGGGAGCGGTTTACGCGGAAACCCGGGCGGCCGACATCACCGTCGGAGGCGTGTTCGAGGGCGAGCTGAGCGTGTCGGATGAGCTGAAGATTCTTCCCAACGGAAGCTGCTCGGGGAAAATCGTGTGCAAAGACCTGGTGGTGGAGGCCGGGGGCAAATTAAACGGCGAGGTCACTTACAAAACATCCGGGAACATGACCGCCGGGGAAAATTTTTCCGGACAGGTCAAAACATGACGCCGCGACGCCGCTATGAGAATGAATTAAGTTTATCTATTAATTGGAATTTAAAGGCAACCATCTATTGACAAATGGAACCGCCCCATATAAAAGTTGTTTTCTATAAGAATAATGATATTGAAATAATATTGAATTGTTAAAGAAATATGCGGGATTATTAAAAATAAAGATGCCACATGAAGGGGGGGGGATTTTTCGGGAAAAACATTTTTATCTTTGGGAAAGACCGTTTTTTTCGGTTTTTCCTGTGGTTTGAAATGATTAAAACCTCAACATTTTCATCGGTTTCAAATCGATAAGGAGGCAACATTGGCTTTTGAATTTTACAAGGAATCTTATGCCGGCGGGATCAAAGCGATCCCCCTTGGCGGGGGAGACAAGGAGGTCGTCGTTGGCGGCGAGACCTGTTACCCTTTTTATCAGTTCGAAGGAGATATTCCCAATAAGCCTAAAATCGCCATGGAGGTCTGGGATATGGAGCCGGAGGACTGGCCGGAGGCCGCCCTGGCCCATTTTCGCGATGTGATCGGCGATCCGGCGGCCTGGGCCAAAAAATGCGTGGATGAGCACGGCGCGGACATCATCGCGCTTCAGCTCAAAAGCATTGATCCCAACGGCAAAAACGCCGGTCCGGATGAGGCGGCGGCCACAGTGAAAAAAGTCAGCGAGGCTGTGGATGTTCCCCTGGTGGTATGGGGATGCGCCAATGTCCAGAAAGACGAGGACGTGTTCAAAAAGGTCTGCGAGGAATGCCAGGGAAAAAGTCTGGCCATCGGCCCCGTTGAGGACAAAAATCACAAGGGAATCGGCGCGGCCGCCATGGGATACGGGCATATGATCATCTCGTCCTCTCCCATCGACGTCAACCTGGCCAAGCAGGTCAACATCCTTTTGGAGAACCTGGGGATGTCCATGGACAAAATCATCATCGACCCCACCACAGGCGGTCTGGGATACGGCCTTGAGTATTCCTATTCGGTGATGGAGCGGCTTAAAATGGCCGCCATGACCCAGGGAGACGACAAACTCCAGTTCCCCATTATCAACAACCTGGGAAACGAAGTCTGGAAATGCAAAGAGGCCAAGCAGACCTCTGAAGAGGCCCCGACCCTGGGTGATCCCGAAAAACGGGGGATCCTGATGGAGACGGTGGGAGCGGTGAGCTATCTCATGGCCGGATCCGATATTCTGATCATGAGACATCCCGAGGCCGTTCGCCTGGTCCGCTCCTTCATTGACCTGATGATCGACGGCGGCATGGCCGACGCGGCGCCCATCAAAAAAGAGCTGGACGACGCGGACGTTGATCTGGCGGCTTTGAGCCCGGAGCCCGATCTGACCATTGAGGAGGAGAAAAAGGCCCCTGCCAAGAAAGCCGCGGCCGCCAAGCCGAAAAAAGCCGCCCCGGCCAAAAAGGCCGCCCCCAAGGCCGAGGCCAAACCGGCCGCGGCCGCCAAGCCGAAAAAGGCGGCGCCGGCGCCCAAGGCCGATCCCGAGGCGGACGCCAAAGCCAAAGCCGAAGCCGAGGCCAAAGCCAAGGCGGACGCGGAGGCCAAAGCCAAGGCGGACGCGGAAGCCAAAGCCAAGGCCGATGCGGACGCCAAAGCCAAAGCCGAGGCGGACGCGAAAGCCAAGGCCGACGCCGAGGCCAAAGCGCAAAAAGAGGCGGACGCCAAGGCCAGGGAAAAACGGGATGCCGAAGAGGACGAAATTCGCCGCAAACGTTCCGCCGAGCGGGCCGAGCTGGCCGCCAAACGGGACGCGGGGGAAGAGGACGAAGAGATCCCCATGACCCCGGCCGCCGAGCAGAGAACCGAGCTTGAGCGGATCCTGGACAATTTGAGCTGGGTCCACCGAAGAGTCAACCTATATTAAACCAAACGCATAACACGCGCATACGCGGACAATTATGAGGAGGAACCTCTGATGGCAGAAGAAAAGAAAAAAGCAAAGGCTCCCAAGCTGGCCAACGCCGAGAAGGCGTCCATTGACGTGGCCACCCAGGAGATGATCAATCGATCCCACGAGCTGGGAGTGGAAACCATTTTCGACCGGGCGGAAAACCTGAAGGCCTGCAACATCGGCCTCCAGGGAATCTGCTGTAAAAACTGCGCCATGGGCCCCTGCCGCCTGCCGCTTCCCAAGGGCGGAATCGAGGGCGAGGACGAGCGAAAAGGCATGTGCGGCGCCACGGCCAACACCATCGCGGCGAGAAACTTTCTGCGCATGATCGCCGGCGGCGCGGCGGCCCACTCCGACCACGGACGCTGTGTGGCCGAGGTCTTCATGTCGGCGGCCCGGAAGGAAACCGACGCCTATCAGATCAAAGACACCGCCAAACTTCTTTCCATCGCGCCCCATCTGGGCGTGGCCACCACCGTTGAGGTGGACGGCGAGGAAAAAGACCGGGACATCGACGAGATCGCTCTGGAAGTGGCCAAAGTGGCCCTGGCCGAATGGGGCAAACCCGAAGGCGAGCTTAAGTATCTCAAACGGGCGCCCGAGGCGCTGTATGAGAAATGGGAAAAACTCGGGGTCCTGCCCCGGAACATCGACCGCGAGATCGTGGAGGTCATGCACCGCACCCATATGGGCGTGGATCAGGACTACAAAAACCTGATGAAACAGGGCACCCGGGCCTCGCTGGCCGACGGATGGGGCGGCTCCATGCTGGCCACGGACCTCCAGGATGTGCTGTTCGGCACCCCCTATCCCCTTCAGTCCGAGGCCAATCTGGGCATCATGAAGGAAGACCACGTCAACATCATCGTTCATGGCCATGAGCCGGTGCTCTCCGAGATGATCGTGGCGGTTTCCCAGAAACCGGAGATCGTGGAATACGCCAAATCCAAGGGCGCCAAGGGCATTCAGCTGGGCGGCATCTGCTGCACGGCCAACGAGATTCTCCAGCGCCACGGCGTGCCCCCGGCAGGCACCTTCCTGCAGCAGGAGCTGGCCATCATCACCGGCGCCTGCGACGCCATGGTCGTGGATATCCAGTGTGTGTTTCAGAACCTGGCCAACGTGGCCAAGTGCTTCCACACCAAGCTCATCACCACCCATCCCATCGCCAAGATGGAGCAGGACAATGTCACCCACATCGAGTTTGACGAGCATCATGCCATAGAAGACGCCGAGCGGATCGTGAAAATGGCCATCGACAACTTCCAGAACCGGGGCGACAACGTTCAGATTCCCCAGCACAAAGCCACCCAGGTCGCGGGATTCGGTCTGGAGTCCATCCTCTACCACCTGGGCGGAACCTTCCGGGGAACCTATTACACCCTGAACGACAACATCATCAACGGGCGCATCCGCGGCGTGGCCGCCGTGGTGGGCTGCAACAACGCCCGGAACAAGCACAACGAGGCCCATATCACGGTGGTCAAAGAGCTGATCAAAAACGACGTCATCGTGCTCACCACCGGCTGCAACGGCATCGCCTGCGCCATGGAAGGCCTTCTGACTCCTGAGAGCGCGGCGGTTTACTGCGGACCCGGCCTGGCCGAGGTCTGCGAGACCGTGGGCATTCCCCCGGTCCTGCACTGCGGGTCATGCGTGGACAACAGCCGTCTTCTCCTGGCCGCCACGGAAGTGGTCAAGGCCGGCGGACTCGGAAACGACATCTGCGACCTGCCTTTGGCCGGAAGCGCCCCGGAATGGATGAGCGAAAAGGCCATCAGCATCGGCCAGTATGTGGTCAGCTCAGGCATCTACACGGTCTTCGGCGTGACATTCCCCACCTCCGGCGCCCCGGTGTTCCACGATTACCTGTGCAAGGAGCATGAGAAGCTTTACGGCGGCATGTGGGATTTCGAGCCCGATCCCATCAAACACGCCCATAAGATGATCGCCCATATCGACCGGAAACGGAAAGAGCTGGGCATCGACAAGGCCAGGGAAAGGGTCATGATGTCCATGGCCGACCGCCAGGCCCTGGATGGCTAGATCCTCCGGCGTGCGTGACGAACAGACCCAAAAGACTCACAACTGATTTTAACATCCTCAACGAAGGAGGAATGATATGTCCAAATTAGTAGCGTTTGCCGTTATACAGGGCGGCTATAAAGTGGTTTCAACGGCTGAAGGGGCGCTGGATAACGCCCTTGCGAGCTTTGACGCGTCCTCTAAGATCGAGTTTCCCAACACCGGTTACTACCTGCCCGTGATTTATTCCCTGACGGGCATGAAGGTGGAGACCCTGGAAGATCTGAAAAAACCCATGGAATTCGCCCGGGGCCTTCTGCCGCCCCATATCAAGGGCAAAAACCATCTGCCTTACCTCGGGCCCCTTCTGGACGCGGGCATGGCGGCGATTTTTTCCTATGAGATTCTGGAGGCCATCCGCATACTCCGCCAGCCTGATTTTTACTTCTCCCAGGAAGATCCGGACATTGAGGCCGGTAAAATATGGCTGGGACCGGCCGACGACACCATTCTCCGGAAACGGGGCGTGGAGTTCGTGGACGGATCGGCCCCGGGTTTCGCGGCCATCGTGGGCGCGGCCCCGAACGCCGAAATCGCCAAGGATATTGTGGAAGAGTACCAGAGAAGGAGCCTGTACATCTTCTGCGCGGCCGAGCACAACGGCAAAACCGTCATCAACCAGCTCATTGAAGCGGGCGTCCAGATCGGATGGAACACCCGGATCGTGCCCTTCGGGCCGGACATCTCCTCGGCCGTTTTCGCCCTGGGCTTCGCCAACCGGGCCGCCATGGCCTTCGGCGGCGTGCAGCCGGGCGATTACAAAAAAATCCTTCTGTACAACAAGGAAAGGGTTTTCGCCTTTGTCAACGCGCTGGGCGATGTGGGCACCGAGTGGGCCGCCGCCGCGGCGGGCTGCGTGAACTGGGGTTTCCCGACCCTGGCCGACACGGACATCCCGGAGATTCTTCCCACCGGAATATGCACCTACGAGCACGTGGTGGCCAATGTCACCCACGAGGAAATGTGCCAGAAATCGGTGGAAATCCGGGGTCTTAAAACCATCGTGTCCGAAATCGAGATTCCCTGCTCCTTCGGCCCGGCCTATGAGGGCGAGCGGGTGAGGGGCGCGGACCTTTACTGCCAGACCGGCGGCGGAAAAACCCAGTGCACCGAGCTTTGCAAAATGGCTGAGATGAATGACATCGAAGACGCCAAGGTCGAGATCGTGGGACCGGATCTGGGCGAAATCAAGGAAGGCGAGACTTTTCCCCTGGGCATCTATGTCCAGATCGCCGGCCGCGAGTTCCAGACGGATTTCGAGCCGATTATCGAACGCCAGATTCATCATCTGATCAACTACATCCAGGGAATCATGCACATCGGACAAAGAGATATCTCATGGGTCCGGATCAGCAAGGCGGCGGTGGAAAAAGGCTTTACCTTAAAAGACATCGGGGTGGTGCTGCACGCCAAATTCCATCAGGATTTCGGAAAGATACTGGACAAGGTTCAGGTCACGCTTTACACCAATAAAAAAGATGTGGACGCGCTGACCAAGAGGGCCCGCGCCGAATACAGAATGCGGGACGAGCGGGTGGAGAAGATGGAGGACGAGGATGTGGAGACCTACTACTCCTGCACCCTGTGCCAGTCATTCGCCCCCAACCATGTCTGCTCCGTCAGCCCGGAAAGAACCGGTCTGTGCGGCGCCTACAACTGGATGGACTGCAAGGCCTCCTTTGAGATCAACCCCACCGGCCCCAACCAGCCCATTGAAAAAGGCGAGTGCATCGATCCTGTCCTGGGCCAGTGGAAGGGCGTGAATGATTTTATTCAAAAGGCCTCCAGGGGCGCGGTGACCCATTACAATTTCTACTCCATGGTCACCGATCCCATGACCACCTGCGGATGCTGCGAATGCATCGCGGCCATGCTTCCGTCCTGCAACGGCATTATGACCGTGAACCGGGATTACACGGGCGAGACGCCCTGCGGCATGAAGTTCACCACCCTGGCCGGCGTCATGGGCGGGGGGGCCTCTTCGCCCGGATTCGTGGGACATTCAAAGTTCAATGTCACCCAGGGCAAATTTGTCAAGGGCGACGGCGGACTTTTGAGAATGGTGTGGATGCCCAAAATATTGAAAGAAGAGATCAAGGAAAGGCTGGAGAAGCGCGGCGCGGCGCTGGGCGTTCCGGATCTGTACGACAAGATCGCCGACGAGACCGTCGGGATCACCGAGGAAGAGATTCTTCCCTGGCTCCAGGAAAAGGGTCATCCGGCGCTTTCCATGGATCCCATTATCGGTTGAGAAAATTGAACAAAGCCTGAGGCGCCGGTTTCCGGCGCCCGCTTTTAAAAACAGACTTATCCGCGCTTGCGCCGGCAAACGGTCCCCAGGGACTGTTTGCCGGCATTAAGGCGGATTAAAGGAGATAAAAATGGCATTAACCGGTATTCAGATTTTTAAACTCCTGCCCAAGACCAACTGCAAGGAGTGCGGCGTCCCGACATGCCTGGCGTTCGCCATGAACCTGGCGTCGGGCAAGGCCGAGCTGGACAGCTGCCCGTATGTGTCGGACGAGGCCAGAGAGCAGCTCTCCGAAGCCTCGGCTCCGCCCATCCGCCCGGTTCTCATTGGAAAAGGCGTCCGGGCCAAGACCGTGGGAGGGGAGACGGTTCAGTACAGGCATGAAAAAACCTTTTACAATCCCACCCTCCTGGGCGCTTTGGTCGCGTCCGATATTTCCGATTCGGACCTTGAAGCCAAGCTCAAAATGTGGAACGCGTTTCAGTTTGAGCGTGTGGGCCTGAATCTGCGGCCCGAGCTGGTGGCCGTGAAGGATGTGAATCAGGACGCGGCCGCGTTTGCCCAAACCGCCAAAACCATCGCCGAAACCTCGGAGTTCAACGTGGTTTTGATGAGCGGGGACCCCGAGGTCATGAAGGCCGGCGTGGAGGCCTGCGGCTTCAAACGCCCCCTGGTCTACGCGTCCGCGGCGGACAAAATCGAGGCCTTTGGCGAGATCGCCAGGGAAAACGATCTGCCTATCGCGTTCAAGGCCGATTCCGTGGAAGCCGCGGCGGCCCTGGCGGACCAGCTCATAGGCATGGGACTCAAAGACATTGTGCTTGATCCGGGCTCCAGGGAACTCAAACAGTCTCTGGAAGATCTGGTGGCCATCCGGCGCGCCTCTTTGAAGGACGGAAACCGTTCAGTGGGTTTCCCGGTCATCACTTTCCCGTGCGAAATGGCCGACAATCTCGACATGGAGACCCTCATCGCCGGCATGCAGATCGCCAAGTACGGCGCCATCTCGATTCTGTCCGATTTTACCGGCGAGTCTCTTTTTCCGCTTCTTCTCGAAAGGCTCAACATCTACACGGATCCCCAGCGCCCCATGACCGTGACCGAGGGCATTTACGAAATCGGCTCTCCCGATGAAAATTCCCCGGTTCTGGTCACCACCAATTTCGCCCTCACCTACTTCATCGTGTCCGGCGAAATCGAGGGCAGCCGGGTTCCCACGTGGCTGTTGATCAAGGACTCCGAAGGACTGTCCGTCATGACGGCATGGGCGGCCGGGAAATTCTCCGGGGACGACGTGGGCCTTTTCGTCAAGAAATCGGGCATCGCCGACAAGGTCGGCCACAAGGAGCTGATCATTCCCGGTTACGCGGCGGCCATCGCCGGCGACGTGGAAGAGGAGCTTCCGGACTGGACCATCACGGTGGGACCCAGGGACGCCGCGCACATCCCCGCGTTTTTGAAGGCCAGGTAGCTTTCGGCAAGCGATATCGCGGCGGAAAAGCGCGCACATCGGGCCGGATGGATCAAGCGCGAGGGCGCCCCCGTCCGGCTCTTTTTTTTATTTGATATTAAAAATAAGGGGGTTGCATGTTACTGATAGGCGAGAGTTTAAATGTGATATCCAAAAAAATCGGCAAAGCGTTCAAAGAGCGCGATCCCAAACCGATCCAGGAAGAGGCCCTTTTCCAGAAGGAAAAAAAGATGGATTACATTGACATCAATTTGGGGCCCGCCAAAAAAGACGGCCATGAGCTGATGCCCTGGGTGGTCCAGACGGTTCAGGAAGTGGTGGATGACATCCCGCTGGCGCTGGACACCTCCAACATCGACGCCATTGAGGCGTCTTTGAAGGTGTACAAGAGCGACAAGGCGGGGCCGCCTCTGATCAATTCCATCATGTGCCGTCCCGAGCGCTATGAAAAGATGGTTCCCATGGCGGCCGAGCACGGCGCCGATTTCATCGCCCTCCTCTGGGGCCCGGACGGGCTTCCCCGGGACGAGAATGAGCGGGCCGCGCTTTGCGTGGAGCTGCTTTACTTTGCCAACGAAGCCGGCATCCCCAACGAAAAAATATGGGTGGACGGCATCGTCACCCCGGTCAATATCCAGCAGCCCCAGCTCATCTGTTTGATGCAGTTCATGGCCATGCTCCAGGACATGGCGCCCGGCGCCAAGAGCACATGCGGCCTGTCCAACATCTCCAACGGTCCCCCGGACCATCTGCGCTCCATTTTGAACTGCGCCTATATGGTGATGCTGGAAAAATACGGAATGTATTCGGTGATCGCGGATCCCCTGGATGACACGCTCGCCTCCATCGCCAAGGGTCAGCGCCAGGACATCGTGGACCTGATTTACGGCATGCTGGGCGATGATCCCACGGATCCGGGAGCGGGGGGAGATGAGCCTGATATCGCCTCCCTTTCAAAGGAGATGCAGGATTATGCCAAAACCGTGAACGTGATCCTCGGAAGAGCCCTGTACTCCGATTCATGGCTTGAGATATAGATTTTTTTCATTCAAACCAAAAAGCCCTTCCCTGTTTCCAAGGGCGGGGCTTTTTTGTTTTAACGCGCCCGGGTTTTTTTCATGAAACAAAAATTGATCGATATGCTTTGCCGCGTCTCCTTCCAATGCGAAGACGAGCCGGTGTTCAAACTGGCCTCCGGCAGACTCAGCCGGTATTATGTCAACTGCCGGCCGGCGGTTCTCAGCCCTGAAGGCATGTTTCTGGCCGGGAGCCTGGTTTTCGACCGGATCGCGGATTTGAAGCCCGCCGGGGTCGGAGGGCTCACCTTCGGCGCCGATCCCATCGCCATCGCCGCGGCCTTTGTCTCCGGGCTTAAAAAAAAGCCCGTGAAGGCCTTTTCCCTCAAAAAGGAAAAGGCGCCCGGCGCCCGGTGGATGGAGGGGGACCTCAAGGCCGGGGACCGGGTGGTCATCATCGACGACGTGGCCACCACCGGGGGCTCCACCGTCAAAGCCATTGAGCGCGCCCGTCTGGAGGGCCTGGAGGTGGAGGCCGCCGTGATCCTGGTGGACCGCCAGGAGGGGGGGATGGACAATATCCGCGACCATGCGCCCCGGGCATGGGCGCTGATCACCCGAACCGAGCTGACGGACCATTTGAAACGGATGTAAGGATTCATCCCAAAAGGAGAGGGCCATTGAGCCGGGAAAAAAAGACGCCGGCCGCCCCCCGGGCCGCGGCCACCACGATTTTTGTCCGGGAAAAACAGGGAAAGCTCCAGACCTATCTGCTGAAAAGAAACGAGAAAAGCGGTTTTATGGCCGGAAAGTATGTCTTCCCCGGCGGAGGACTGGACCCGGAGGACCGCGATTCGGATTTCTGGCTCCGGCGCCTGGACATGCCACCGGAAAAGATTTCGGAGCGTTTCGGCGGGGACCTCTCCCCGGGGGAGGCCGTGGCCTATTGCGTGGCCGCTGTTCGGGAGAATTTCGAGGAGGCCGGGGCGTTTCGCGGAAGTCTGGGAGCCCTTGCCGGGGATTGGGAGGCGCTGGAAAAGGCCAGAATGTCCGGGGGGCTTTCCCGGGGCTGGCTGAAAAAGAGGGCGGCGCCGCTTTCCGGTTTGCCGGACCTGTCGCCGCTTTTCAGGTGGTCGCGCTGGATCACCCCTGAGCGGATGCCCAGGCGTTATGACACCCGGTTTTTCATAACCCTTGTTTCCGGGGATGAAACATTCTCGCCGGATTTAAATGAAGCCGTCCGGGGCATATGGATCGAACCGGAAAACGGCCTTTCCGGAAACCTCAATGGAGATATTCCCCTGAGCCCGCCCACGCTTTTGACCCTGCATGAGCTTCTGTCATTTCCCTCCATCCATGAACTGAAAACAGCCATGGCCGACCGGACATGGGGGGAGCCCATACTGCCCCGCCTGGTCGTCTCCGAAGGGGGATCAGTGATCCTCATGCCCTGGGATGACATGTATCAAGATAAAAAAGAGGCCATTGAGACAAGCGCTTCCCGGCATGAGACGCTGCCTTTCGGAGAGAAAATTTCCAGAGTCAGAAATTATGACAATGTGTGGAAACCGGTAAACACCCTCTAAGAGCCCGTTGAAAAATGTTCTGGCGGACCCCATCTCATGGCGGCCAGTAAAAAAATACATGGGAAAATATCGCGGAAATAAAAAAATGTTGACATTCTGTCACATTTTGGCGACATTTTGTCCATGAATACAAATCCGAAAATTGTCAAAAATGATCACTTGGCAATCACAAAAAACCCTTTTTTGAAAGGACCCGTTCATTTCTTTTGTGGCCGCGAATTCTGCTGATTATTGTTATTGCCATGGCTGTCACGGCGGGGGCCGCCTACTGGGCGCTATCCTCCTATGTGTTTGTCAAGGAATTTGAACCCCATGAGTTGAGCGCCAAAGAAAAGCGAGTCCTTGACGCCAAGTTGAAAGCGGTTGGAGTTGATATGGGGGAAGCGGGTTCCCGCTCCAGAAAGAGCGAGCCCTTAAAAATCAAAGAAGATGAATATCTGATTCCCCAACCCTACAGCGAAAAAGGCGCCGGCGGCGAGATTAGTTTCAATGAAAGAGAAGTGAACGCGCTTCTGGCAAAAAACACCAACCTGGGAAAGAAATTGGCCATTGATCTGGCAAATGACCTGGTGAGCGCCAAGTTGCTCATCCCCATGGAACCGGATTTTCCAATACTGGGCGGCAAGACCATTCGTGTGAATGCCGGCGTGGAGCTGGCCTACAAAAATGGCAAACCCATAGTCAGATTAAAAGGCGTGAGCCTGTGGGGCGCGCCTATACCCAATGTCTGGCTGGGCAATTTGAAGAATGTGGATCTGGCAAGTAAATTCGGCGACGAGCAAGGCTTCTGGAAGAGTTTTTCGGAAGGGGTGAAGAATATCCGCGTGGAAGAGGGCCAGATGAAAATCACTCTGAAAAAATAATGATGGGCGGTTTTTTTATTAAAACCATTTACCAGGGAGAAAAAAATGAAAACACGCGCATGTTTGATTGCTTTAATGGCAGGGGTCTTTTTTTTATGGGGGCTGGCAGCGCCCATTTTTGCTCAAGAATTGGGACTTGTGGAAATGCTGGTGAAAAACATAGGCGTTACAACTCAGCAGGCACAAGGAGGCGCGGGCTCTATTTTTAATGTCGCAAAGCAGAGTATGGGGGTTAAAGATTTTTCAAAAGTCACAACCGCCATGCCGGAGGTTGAATCCCTTATGGCTGCCGCTCCGAAAATTGAAAAAGGCTCAGGCGCCCTGGGAGGATTTTCTTCCATGCTAAGCAAGCATACCGGCTCCCTGGGAAAAATGGCCGGTTTGTATGATTCTTTTTCCAAGCTTGGGTTGAGCAAAGGCGCGGTAGGGCAATTTATCCCTCTTATTTTGAACTATGCCAAATCCAATGGAGGGCAGACGGTTTCCAACCTTCTTAAAACAGCGCTTCAGTAAAAAATACCAGGGGAAAAACGCGAATATTTTTGCAAAAAATCGCTCAATGTTCTTGTATTTTATACGTTTAAGGAACCCGCTCATGATGAATTCCCCCCCCGGAAACCCTGCGTTTCGCGCCAGGCGGCTGATCCTGTGGGTTTTGGCCCTGGCCTATTTTTTTGTGTATTTTCACCGATTGTCGCTGTCCGTGGTGGCGGACGAGCTGGCCCGGGAATTTTCCGCCTCGGCGGGGGCCATCGGCCTTCTGGGCTCGCTCTATTTTTACTGCTACGCGCTCATGCAGTTTCCCTCGGGCCTTTTGTCCGATTCCCTGGGCCCGCGAAAGACCGTGGCTTTTTTTCTGATCATCGCCTCTTTGGGAAGCGTTGTGTTCGCCTTTTCCCCCAACATGGAGACGGCCTTTGCCGGAAGAGTCCTGGTGGGGCTCGGGGTGGCCATGGTCTTTGTGCCGGCCATGAAAATTTTTTCCCAGTGGTTCAAGGCCGACGAGTTCGCCACCATGGCCGGCGTGTTAAACGCCGTGGGCGGCGCCGGGGTCCTGGCGGCCACCTGGGCGCTGGCGCTCATGGCCGAGTCCCTGGGATGGCGCCTGTCATTCGCCCTCATCGGCGCCTGCACTATCGTCATTTCCCTTCTGGCCTGGATGATCGTGCGGGACCGGCCCGGGAAGGCGGAGCGGGCGGCCCTTTTCGGAGGAGACGAAACCGTTCAAAACAATCGGTCGGGAAAGGACCCCGGGAAGGATGAGGCAAAAATCGGGCTTTTGGAGGGGGCGCGCCGGGTGGTGTCCGAGAAATATTTCTGGCCCCTGGCGGTGTGGTTCTTTTTTGACTGCGGCGTTTTTTTCGGTTTCGGGGCCCTTTGGGCCGGGCCCTATCTCATGGACGTGTACGGCATGGCAAGGTCCCAGGCGGGCTCGGTTTTAAGCATGATCGCCTGGGGAATGATCCTGGGAAGCCCTTTTCTGGGCTTTTTGTCCGACCGGGTTTTAAAAAGCCGGAAAAAAGTCTTTCTCCTTTGCTCTGTTTTGCTTTTCGTCCAGCTTCTGTTCTTAAAACTGTTTCCGGCGGGCCTGCCCCCGGCCGCGCTCTACGCGTTTTTCTTCCTTTTTTCCATCTGCTCCTCTTCCATTGTGGTCATCGGGTTCACCATGGCCAAGGAGATGTTTCCGGTGAGCATCGCCGGGGCGTCCATCGGCGCCGTGAACCTGTTTCCGTTCCTGGGCGGCGCGGTGTTCATGCCCCTTTTGGGAGGGGTCCTGGATTTTTACCCCAGATCCGGCGGCGCGCTCCCCGAAGAGGCTTACGGCGCCGTGATCGCCGTTCTCCTGGCGGCCTCGGGCGCGGCGGTCGGGTGCGTCTTTTTTATGAAAGAAACCTTTTCCCAAAAGGGCTCATAACCCGGCCTTTTGGCGGAGCCCCTCCATATCCAGGATTTCGATGTCCGATCCCCGGACCCGGATCAGGCCGCTTTGGGTCATTTTGGAAAAGATCCTTGAAAGGGTTTCGGGAATGGTTCCCAGAAGACCGGCGAGCTGGCCCTTTGAGATGTCCAGCCGGACCGCGACGGCGTTGTTTTCTTTTTCCGACAGATACGCCAGGTAGGCGGCCAGTCTGCCGGGGACTTCCTTAAGAGAGAGATTTTCCACCTGGACCGTGAACTGCCGGAGCCGAAGGGCCAGAACCCCCAGCATGTTCATGGCCAGGGAGGGGTTTTTCGAGATGAGGTCCAGAAACGAGGCCCGCTTGATAAAAAGGGTCCGGGCGTCGGGCATGGACTGGGCGCCGGCGGGAAAGGACCCGCCTGAAAACACGGGAACCTCTCCAAAGGGCTCCCCGGGCCCCAGTATGTGGAGAATCTGCTCTTTGCCGTCCCCCGAGGATTTAAACACCTTGACCCGGCCTTCGGCCACAATGAAAAATCCGTCCGCCGGATCGCCCTCCCAGAAGATGGGGGCGTTTTTTTGAAAATCCCGGTAAACGGCGATTTCGCTGATTTTTTCAAGCTCGTCCCGGGACAGTCCGTTGAAAAGCGGGGTCATGGAGATGATGTCGAGAGGTGGTTTTTTCATGGATTCCTTTTGTTCTTTTTTTAAAAAAAAGCGTTTTTTTTAAAAAATAGCGCCGTTTCTTGACTTATGTCAATGCGCTTTGCTTTTGTTTGGAATAAATCATGAGGCAAGGGAAAGAACCAAAAAATCATCACCCAAATCATATAAGGAGGACCATCATGTTTTGTTTTCAGTGCGAACAGACGGCAAAGGGAGAGGGATGCTCAAAAATAGGGGTATGCGGAAAGACGGAGGAGGCGGCGTCTTTGCAGGATCTTTTGCTCTACGCGGTCAAGGGGCTGGCGCTGGCGGGCCATGAGGGCCGGAAAGTCGGCGTCATCGATGAGGACGCGGACGCCTTTGCCTTCAAGGCCATTTTTTCCACATTGACCAACGTGGACTTTGATCCCGCGCGTTTGAAGGCCCTCATCGCCGAATGCGTGGAGGTCCGGGAATCCTTGAAAGCCAAAGTGGCGGCGGCCGGGGGGGAGACGGATTTCGGACCGGGGCCGGGGGATTTTGAGCCGGCCGGCGATTTGGAAGGCCTGGTCCGGCAGGGGCAGGGAGTCGGGATCAAATCGGACAAGGGCCCCTATGCCGGGACGGACCCCGATATCGTGTCCTTAAAAGAGCTGCTGACCTACGGCGTCAAGGGCGTGGCCGCCTACGCCGATCATGCCCGGATTCTCGGCAGGACGGACGGGCGCGTCGCCGCCTTTGTTTACGAGGCCCTGGCCGCCGTTCTGGACCCCGCCATGGGAGTGGACGATCTGGTGGGTCTGAACATGAAGTGCGGGGAAATCAACCTGCTGGCCATGGAGCTTCTGGACGCGGCCAACACCTCCGCTTACGGCCATCCTGTTCCCACGCCGGTTCCTTTGGGCGTGAAGAAAGGAAAGGCCATCCTGGTGTCCGGCCATGATCTCAAAGACCTGGAAGACCTGCTGGAGCAGACCGCCGGAAAAGGAATCACGGTTTACACCCACGGCGAAATGCTCCCGGCCCACGGCTACCCGGGGCTCAAAAAGCATTCCCATTTTTACGGCCATTACGGAACCGCCTGGCAGAACCAGGCAAAGGAGTTCGCTGAGTTTCCCGGCGCCATCCTGATGACCACCAACTGCATTCAGAAACCGAAAGACGCCTACCTGGAAAACATTTTCACCACCGGCCTGGTGGGGTGGCCCGGCGTGGCCCATGTTCCGAACGGCGATTTTTCCCAGGTCATTGAAAGGGCGCTGGCGGCGCCCGGCTTTCCTGAAGACCGGGAGGGAAAGACCGTGATGGCGGGCTTTGCCCGTAACGCGGTCATGGGCGTGGCCGGAAAGGTCATCGAGGCGGTGAAAAACAAGGACATCCGCCATTTCTTCCTGGTGGCCGGATGCGACGGCGCCAAGCCCGGCCGAAACTACTACACCGAGTTTGTGGAGAAGGTCCCCAAAGACTGTGTGGTCCTGACGCTTGCCTGCGGCAAGTTTCGGTTTTTCGACCAGGACCTGGGAGACATCGGGGGCATTCCGCGGCTTCTGGACGTGGGACAGTGCAACGACGCCTATTCGGCCATCCAGATCGCCTCGGCCCTGGCGGAGGCCTTTGAATGCGGGGTGAACGACCTGCCGTTGTCCATGGTCCTGTCCTGGTACGAGCAGAAAGCCGTGGCCATTTTGCTGACCCTGCTTTACTTGAACATTCAGGACATACGGCTGGGGCCCAGTCTGCCCGCTTTTGTGTCGCCCAATGTGCTGAATGTGCTGGTGGAGAAATTCAACATCATGCCCATCAAATCCCCGGACGAGGATTTGAAGGAGATTTTGGGATAGACGTTTCACAAGAGATCGCTTAAACGGCGTCGTAAAAATTCGATAGACCACGCAGTGGATCGGATTTTTTACGACGCCGCCCCCAAAAAAGGAAGATATCATGAAATGCCCCGGTCAGGACACCCAATACTGGAAGCCCGGGGCCATATTCGAGGCGAAATGCCCTGAATGCGGCTCGGGCGTGGAATTTTTCAAAGACGACACCCACCGGAAATGCCGCCAATGCGGCCATCGGCTGATCAACCCGAATCTGGATTTCGGGTGCGCCTCCTACTGCCAGTACGCCGAGGAGTGCCTGGGGACCTTTCCCCCGGAGGCCCTGGCCCAGCGGGCGGATATCCTCCGGGACACCCTCAAGGACCGGGTGGCCATTGAGATGAAAAAGAGTTTCAAACAGGATTTCAAACGCATCGGCCACGCCATGCGGGTGGCCCGTCATGCCGAGCGAATCGGGAAAAAGGAGCGGGGCAATATGGCCGTCATTCTCGCGGCCGCCTATCTCCATGACATCGGGATTCCGGCGGCCGAGGAAAAACACGGCTCCGCGGCCCCGAAATACCAGGAAAAAGAGGGCCCCCCCATCGCCCGGGGGATTCTTGAAAACCTGGGGGCGCCCAAAGACTTGATTGAGGAGGTCTGCGACATCGTGGGCCGGCATCACCATCCCGGCCCTGACGAGTCCGTGAATTTCAAGTGTGTGCATGACGCGGACCTGATTGTGAATCTTGCCGAAAA
The DNA here is from genome assembly GCA_900659855.1 of Candidatus Desulfarcum epimagneticum. NCBI lineage: Bacteria > Pseudomonadati > Thermodesulfobacteriota > Desulfobacteria > Desulfobacterales > Desulfobacteraceae > Candidatus Desulfarcum > Candidatus Desulfarcum epimagneticum. The sequence continues at coordinate 239,138 of CAACVI010000045.1, read as the reverse complement.
AAATGATGAGAGCCCCATTGAGAGAGACCGCGTTGAAAAAATCATTGAAAAAAGCTTCCTGACCGAATCCGGGAAGAAAGAGGCGAGAAACGTTCTTTTGGATGATTCGCAGAAAGCAAACGATTAGAGAAAGGATAGGGCTGAATATGAAAACCCTTCGAAAAATAATCGAAATAGACGAGGACCTTTGCGACGGATGCGGTGAGTGCCTCATGGCCTGCGCCGAGGGGGCGCTTGAAATCGTGGACGGCAAGGCGAAAGTGATTTCCGACCACCTGTGCGACGGCCTGGGCGCCTGTATGGGAGAATGCCCCCAGGGGGCCCTTGCCATTGTGGACAAAGAAACCGAAGAATTCGACGAAGAGGCGGTGGAAAAGCATCTCGCCGGGATGGAAGCCCGAAAATCAAAAAAGCCCCTGGAATGCGGATGCCCGTCCGGCCACATGGAAATCCTGGGAGCGCCTCCCCACGCGGCGCCCGAAGGCCCGGCCGGAAGCGGCGGCCCCTCGGCGCTGTCTCACTGGCCGGTGAAGATCCGTCTGGTGTCTCCGGACGCGCCGTTTTTAAAGGGCGCCGATCTTCTGGTCATGGCCGACTGCGTCCCGGTGGCGCATCCCTCCATTCACCGGGACCTCATGGCGGGCAAGGTCGTGATGATCGGGTGCCCCAAATTCGATGACGCCCAGGCCCATATCGACAAGCTCGCCGATATTTTCTCAAAGGCCGGCGTCAAAAGCGTGACCTGCGCCATGATGGAGGTGCCCTGCTGCTCGGCGTTTCCCGCCATCGTGAAAAAAGGCATGGAAAAAGCGGGCAAAGACATTCCCGTCAGGGAGATCGTGGTGGGCAAGCGGGGGGATGTGGCCGAGGCCGGGTCATAAAATTGACAGCGTCGCAAAAAATCACGGGACAGCGTCGCAAAAAATCACGGGACAGCGTCGTAAAAATTCGATATACAAGGCGCAGCGTTTATTTTGAATTGAGGCAATACATGTAGTATGCCTCAATTCAAAATAAGCGCTGGAACACAGTAGATCGGATTTTTTACGATGCTGTCAAAATTCGTTTGCCCAGCGAGATCCCCGAAAGGTCGATCTGAACGTCGTACACCAGCGGCTCCACGCCGTTTTCAACGGCCTTTTCAAACTCGCGGGCGTAAGCGGGGTCGATGTCGGCCGCCGGGGCGAAGGATTCGGCGTCCATTCGCTGGATCAGGAAAAAAATCACGCCCCGGCTCCCTTTTTTGACCAGTTCTTGAAGCTCGACCAGGTGTTTTTTTCCCCGCTCCGTGACCGCGTCCGGGAAAGAGGCCGCGCCGTTTTCCACGAGCGCGCAGTTTTTCACCTCCACAAAGCATTTTTCCCCGTTTTCTTTTTCCGCCACAAAATCCAGGCGGGACGACTTCGACACCCGGACCTCGGACCGAATCCGGGTGTGGGAGCTGATTTCCGGGATCATGCCGTTTTCCAGGGATTTTTTCACCAGCCGGTTGGGAACCAGGGTGTTGACCCCCACAAGGGACGCGGGCATCTCGATCATCTCCCAGGTGTATTTGAGCTTGCGTTTGGGGTTGTCGTGAAATGAAAGATACACAGTCCGTCCGGGCTCGCAGCAGGCGCGCATGCTCCCGGGGTTGGGGCAGTGGGCGACCACGACCTCGCCGTTTTCCAGTTTTGCGTCGGCCAAAAAACGCTTGTATCGTTTAATCAGCGTTCCTTTGAAAAGCCTGGGCCATGCCAGGCCCGTTTCCGGATTTTGTTTCATCCGAACTCCTTTTTTTGATGGCGTCGTAAAAAATCCGATCTACTGTGTTGCAGCGCTTATTTTGAATTGAGGCATACTACATGTATTGCCTCAATTCAAAATAAGCGCTACGCCTTGTGGCTTAAATTTTAGCACATGGAATTTTTAACTTAGCCATCCCAAGCTTTTTTACGAGTTTGTTTTTTTTGATGGCCCAAAAAAAACGGCGGGGACACGCGTTTCCCCGCCGTTTCGGTTTAAAATGAATTCAAAGGGCTCAAAAGACCGTCAGCCGCACAGGCGCAGTCTCTTGTCCTGGAGCCTTAAACCTCCGGACCCCGCGCGCTCGGCCACCATGCACTCGATTCGATGCATGCCCTTGACGGTCATGGCCAGCCAGGCGTCCGGAATGTCGAAATGCCCGGATGTCGGGGATATGGTTTCCACCATATCGGCCTCAATCTCCAGCTTTTCAACCTCGGCATCCCAGTCCGTCCGCAACTCTGAGTCGTCTGATCCCGCGATGTAAACAATCACGCCGGTTTTCATGTTTCGCCTCACCTCCCTTTTTGATCCGACCTGTGTCCGGCGGGCCGGCGTCGGCGAAAAACAAAAAAACCCTTTAAACCGACGACCGGCTTAAAGGGCTGCACCCAGTTTTCTTGACCCTTTCGCTTTGAAATATTCCGTTTCCCCTGTCGCGTCGCAGGCGTTCACGGTGTTTGGAAAAAGGCAGGTCTTCTGACTTCTCCGCTCTTTCAGACGGCCTTCCCATCCCGGTGGACCCGGGACAGTGGCGATGAGCATGTCTGAAGGGTTTTGTTATTCGGAGTCACAGCGGCGGGACCGTTCCCGATTTAAACGGGATTCCCTATTAAGCCTTTTCAGGCGCCTTTTTTTCATGTTTGTATGACATTATGGACGGATTGTCAAGTCGGGAGAAGGGGGATGAAAAAAATGTTTGTCAAATGGCCGGAATATGGTTATATTAAAAAAATACTAAAAAATCACGCTTTGGCGGGGTCCCCGCGCCTTATTTTTGCGGGACCCTTTTCATATTCACCGTTTAAGCGCGACCCTGTTAAAGAAAAGGGGTTTTAGACAAAAAAGGATTTAATCGAATGAAAAAAATTTTGACCGGGCCTGTTCGGGGCTCCTTCACCTTGCTGGTTTATGCCGTCAACACCGTGGTCTGCGCCATTCCGATTTTGGGGACCGCCATGCTGAAACTTATTTTCCCTGTGTCTTTCTGGCGTCGGATCTGCGACAAGATTCTCAACGGCCTGGCCGGAACCTGGGTCAAAATCAACAAAATGAATCAGCGGATACTGGGCCGGGTCCGGCTGGACGTCAGGGGGCTGGACCGGATCAAGAAAAAAGAATGGAGCCTGGTTCTTTCCAATCACCAGTCATGGGTGGACATCCTGGTTTTGCAGAATGTGTTTTCAGGCAAAATTCCTTTTTTAAAGTTTTTTATCAAAAAAGAGCTGTTCTGGATTCCGCTGCTGGGCCAGACATGGTGGGCGCTTGATTTTCCTTTTATGAAACGCTATTCCCGAAAATTTCTGGAAAAATATCCCCATCTTAAGGGCAAAGACATGGAGATTACCCGGCGGGCCTGCGAAAAATTCAAACACATTCCCATCTCCATCATGAATTTTGTGGAGGGCACCCGGTTTTCAAAGAAAAAGCGAAAGGAACAGGATTCCCAATACCGCCACCTTTTAAATCCCCGGGCCGGGGGAATCGCCCATGTCATCATGGCCATGGAAGGCCGATTGAAGCGGATTCTGGATGTGACCATTGTGTACCCCGAAGGCGTGAAAAACAATTTCTGGAATTTTCTCTGCGGCAGGCTCGGCGACATCAAAGTCAAGGTGAAATCCATCCATATCTCAAAGGACCTGGTGGGAGATTACGTGGACGACCGGGATTTTCGCGCTCATTTCCAAAAGTGGCTCAATGACCTGTGGGAGGAGAAAGACCGGCGCATCGAGGCCCTGGTGGCCGAGTCCCGGGTTTTGAATCCCCGGGCAGACCGGCCGATTTAATGGCTTGACACATCAGCGCTTTGGGTCTATACTTATCCATTTTTGCCCGGAGTTAAACAAAATTTTTAAAAAAGGCTGAAAGACGAAAGTGGAGATCAATCTCGACGGGATTGTGGTCATCGTCGGAAATTACGGAAGCGGCAAAACGCAGGTTTCCATCCACCTGGCCCTGATGAAAAAACGCCAGGGGGCCGACGTTCGGGTGGTGGACCTGGATTTGGTCAACCCCTATTTCAGGGTCCGGGAGGCCTGTGACCTTCTGACATCCAAAGGAATCGGGGTGGTGATTCCCCCGCTGAAGTATTTTCACGCGGACCTTCCTATTCTGGACCCCGCCGCGGCCGGGGCCATCCAGGACCCCCGGGGAGGAGTGGTGATTCTGGACGCCGGGGGCGACGACGCCGGCTCCACTGTCCTGGCCTCCCTGTCCCATGTGTTAAAAAACCGGGCGTTGAAAGGCAAAAACGTCCATACCCTTATGGTGGTGAGCCACTTAAGGCCCATGACCCGTTCTCAGGAGGCCTGCGTCCGGGTCATGCGCCGGATCGAAAAGGCGTCGGGGCTTCGTGTGACCGGGTTCGCGGGAAACGCCAACCTTATGGAGGAGACCGATCCCGGGCATATATACGAGGGGCATGAATTTGTTCAGGCCCTTTCGAAAAAAACCGGCATTCCCGTCGCCTTTGTCACGGCCCCGTCGCGCCTGATTCCGGAGCTGGACCCCGGGCGTTTTTCATGCCCGCTGATGCCCCTGGACACGCAGGCGTCCTTTCCCTGGAAGAAACGCGCGTCGTGATAGAAAAAAGTCAAACAAAAGGAGCGTAAATCATGTCATCATACCGCTATGTGATCGACAAAGACAGATGCAAAGGCTGCGGCCTGTGCGTGACCGTTTGCCCCAAAAAGGTTCTGGACATCGCCGGGGAAGTCACCGCAAAGGGATATTTCCCGGCTTTCCAGGCAAGGCCGGAAGACTGCGTTTTTTGCGCCACATGCTGTGTCATGTGTCCTGACGTGGCCATCACAATCACCGAAAACGCCGAGAGTTCAGCGGCTTGAGAATAACGGAGGATATCAATGGGCAAGGTGTTGATGAAAGGAAATGAAGCGATAGGAGAGGCCGCCATCATGGCCGGGTGCCTGAATTATTTTGCCTATCCTATCACGCCCCAGTCCGAGGTGGCGGAATACCTTTCCAAACGGATGCCGGAAGTGGACGGCGTCTTTTTGCAGGGGGAAAGCGAAGTGGCTGTGGCCTATATGATTTTTGGGGCCGCCGGGTGCGGGGAACGGGTGTTCACCACCTCTTCCAGCCCCGGGATCAGCCTGATGAGCGAAGGAATCAGCTATATCGCCGCGGCCCAGTGCCCGGCGGTGTTTGTCAATATTGTCCGGGGAGGGCCGGGCCTCGGGGGCATACTTCCGTCCCAGGCCGATTACTTCCAGGCCACCAAGGGCGGGGGCCACGGCGATTACCGTCTTCTGGTCTTCGCCCCGGCCAGCGTCCAGGAGGCGGTGGAGATGGTCATGAAGGCCTTTCCCCTGGCCGAGAAATACCGAAACCCGGTGATGATCATGGGAGACGGTCTTATTGGCCAGATGATGGAGCCGGTGGAGTTCCCGGAGGATTTGAAATCCGTTCCGTCCAACAAGGACGACTGGGCCAGCAGCGGCATGGACAAACGGAAAAGCGACCAGCGCAACCTGGTGAGATCCCTTTTTCTCGACCCCGAGGAGCTTAACGGCAACAATCTGGAATTAAAAGCCAAATATGAGCGAATGAAAAAAGAGGAAGTCCTCTTTGAGGCCTACAACACGGATTGTGACTATGAGTTTTTGATTGTCAGCTACGGCACCATGAGCCGGGTTTGCCGGACGGCCATCGACCAACTGAAAGAAGAGGGAAAAGAGGTGGCCATGATCCGGCCCCAGACCCTTTTCCCCTTCCCGGAAGAGGCCGTGCGCCAGGCGTCTTTGAAAGACAGCTGCAAAGAGGTCGCCAGCATTGAGATGAGCATGGGCCAGATGGTGGAGGACGTGGAGCGAAGCGTTCTCGGGGCGCGGCCCGTTCAGTGGTTCGGCAAATGCGGGGGCGAGATACCCACGCCGGAAGAGATCATCGAGTTTATCAAAAGCCGCGTTTAAAAAAGCGAAAAATCGAAGGAGCGATGACAATGGGGAAGACATTTCAAAGACCCGAAGCCCTTTCCGACAGGGACACACATTACTGCCCGGGCTGCACGCACGGCGTGATCCACAGGCTCGTGGCCGAGACCATCGACGAGCTGGGGATACGCGGGCGAACAGTGGGGATCGCCCCGGTGGGCTGCGCGGTTCTGGCTTATAATTATTTCACGTTCGATTTCCAGGAGGCGGCCCACGGAAGGGCCCCGGCCATGGCCACCGGCATTAAGCGGGTCCGGCCCGATCTCATGGTGTTCACATACCAGGGGGACGGGGATTTGGCCAGCATCGGAATGGGCGAGATTATCCACGCCGCCAACCGGGGGGAAAAGTTCACCACGATTTTTGTGAACAACGCGGTGTACGGCATGACCGGCGGCCAGATGGCGCCCACCACCATGCCGGGGCAGCGCACCACCACCTCCCCGGCCGGGCGGGACACGTCGGATGTGGGCATGCCCATCAAGGTGGCGGAGCTGATCGCGGCCCTTCAAACCCCGGCCTTCATCACCCGCCAGACCGTGATTAAACCCAAATATATCAAAAAAGCCAAAAAAGCCATCAAACAGGCGTTTGAGTATCAGAAAGACAACAAGTGCTTCAGCCTGGTGGAGGTGGTCAGCACATGCCCCACCAACTGGGGCATGTCGGCGGCCGACGCCGTGAAGTGGGCGGAGGACGATCTGCTGAGTTATTACGAGCTGGGGGACCTCAAGCTCCCTGAATAATGCCTGGGTCAGGAGGAAGCATGCAAAGCGAAGTGATGTTCGCCGGATTCGGCGGGCAGGGAATACTTTTGATCGGAAAATTGCTGGCGCACGCGGCCATGGAGCAGGATTTTGAAGTGGCGTGGGTGCCTTCATACGGGCCTGAGATGCGCGGCGGGACCGCTTACTGCACGGTGGTGATCGGCGACCGGCCCATCGGATCGCCCATCATACGAAATCCCCGGCACCTGGTGGCCATGAACCGGCCGTCGCTGGAAAAGTTCGCGCCGGTGGTCAAGCCCGGCGGTGTGATTTTAATCAACGCCTCCCTGATTTCCGTGGATTCCGGAAGGGACGACGTGGTGGAAGTCAAGGCCTTCACCACGGAGACGGCCAAGTCCCTTGGAAACGTCAAGGCCGCCAATATCGTGGCGCTGGCCGCGTTTGTGGAAAAAAGCGGCATTGTGGATTTTGACATTTTGACCGAGGCGGTCAAACATGAGTTTTCAAAAAAGCCCAAGCTGATCCCTTTGAACATGGAGGCTTTGGAGGCGGGTCGAAAGATCGCCCGGGAAACGTAGCGCGCCAAAACAAAAAGAAAAAAAACCCGGGGACGCGGGAAGGCGTGAAAGAGACGGCGTCAGTCCCCGGTGAGGGCTTTGAGTTTTTTTTCAGCCGATTCGGAAAGGGCGCTTCCGGCCTTTGCCAGCTCAACAGTGTGGCGGCCCAGCGTTTTGTAAAGGCCCAGAAGTTTCGGGGTTTTTTTTCCGATTTCCTTCAAATGCCGCTCCACCGTGGCCGAGTCGCCCCGGGCGATGGGGCCGGTGAGGGCCTTTTCCACGCCGGATTTTTTGATATTGGCCAGGGTGCCGTTGATCAGCGGCTTGAGCACGTCCGGCGCGTCCTTTTGCGGCACGCCGGCCTTTTCCATGAGCGCGAAGGCGAAATCCAGAAGCGTCACAAGATAATTGGACGCCACCACGGCCGAGGCGTGGTACAGAGTCTTGCAGTCGGTCCGAATGTCGATGGGCCGGGCGCCCAGGGCTTTGGCCGCGGCCCGGGCCGTTTCGGCCGCCGGCCCCGTTCCCTCGATGGCCGCGATGATCCCGGAAAAGGGGTTTTTTTCAAACTCGCGGGAGGCGAAGCTCTGAAGGGGATGAAGGGAGCCCGAAAACGCCCCCCGGCTCCGGACGGCCGGCTCCATGACGGTGGAGGGCAGGGCGCCGCTGCAGTGAAGAACCGAGGCGCCTTTTTTAAATCCGTCCTGGTCCGCGATTCGGGCGCAGACCTCCCCGATGACGCCGTCCGGCGTGGTGATAAAGACGATGTCCGCCTCTTTTGTCACGTCCGGCGGATGGTCCGTAAACATGTCGCATCCAGCCCGGCCGGCGGCTTTTTTCGCCGATTCGACGCGTCTGCCGCAAAATCCGGCGAGCCGGTATCCGCATTCGCCCAGCCATGTGCCCAGGGCAAAGCCCACCTTGCCGCATCCCACAACGGCAAGCGAGGGCGCCATCAGTAACAGTGATCCGGGCCGGGAAACTCCCCGTCCCGAACCTCCCGGACATAGCGCCCCACGCCTTCGGCGGCGGCCTGTCCCAGGTCGGCGAACTGTTTGGCGAATTTGGGGACCCGCCGGTCGTTCAATCCCAAAAGATCGTGGAGCACCAGTATCTGGCCGTCGCATCGAGGTCCCGCGCCGATGCCGATGGTGGGGATTTTAAGGGCCTGGGTGATTTTTTCGGCGATGTCGGCGGGAATGCCCTCCAGGACGACGGAAAAGGCCCCGGCCTCCTCCACTTTTCGGGCGTCGTCCAAAAGGCGGTCCTCGTCCCGCTGGACCCGGTATCCCCCCATCTGATGGACGGACTGGGGTGTCAGCCCGATATGGGCCTGGACGGGAACGCCGGATTCGGAGATGGCCCGGATGGTGTCTGAAACCGAGGCGCCTCCCTCCAGCTTCACGGCCTGGGCGCCGGCTTTTTTCAGAAAGAGACCGGCGTTGGCCACGGCTTCCCGCAGGCTGGTCTGGTAGGACATGAACGGCATGTCGCCGATCACCATGGCGCTTTGAACACTGCGGGAAACTATTTCGGTGTGGTAGAGCATCTCTTCCATGGAAACCGGCAGGGTGCTGGTTTTTCCCTGGACCACCATGCCCAGGGAGTCTCCCACCAGGATCATGTGGGCCCCGGCCTGGTCGACAATTCGGGCGAACGGAAAGTCATAGGCGGTGAGCGCGACCACCTTTTCGCCTTTTTCCTTCATTTGGAAAAGCTTTGTGACAGTGATTTGCGTTCCCATGATGACGATGTCCCTCCTTATTTGTATTCATTACGGTGTATAGTCTGGGGGGGCGGATGTCAAGTCAAACATTAGGGTTGACGAACCGATCATTGTTGAGATAGATATTGATGGCTTAATAAAAACGAGACGTTAAAACAATCGCCACTCAAAGGATAAACGGTTGATATGATACAGTCCATTCGGGGTTTTAAGGATATACTGCCGGGAGAGACGGAGCTTTGGCGCCATGTGGAGCGAACGGCGTCGGACCTGTTTGAGGATTTCGGGTTTAAGGAGATACGGCTGCCCATTATGGAGCGCGCCGAGCTTTTTGCCCGGAGCATCGGGGAAGACACGGATATTGTTGAAAAAGAGATGTATTCGTTTTCGGACCGGGGAAAGGACCTGATCACCCTGCGGCCCGAGGCCACCGCCTCCATCGCCCGGTCCTACATTCAGCATAAGATGCATGGGGACGGCCAGGTTCGCAAATTTTACACCATCGGCCCCATGTTCAGGAGAGAGCGTCCCCAGAAAGGCCGGCATCGCCAGTTTTACCAGATCAACGCCGAAGTCATCGGCTCGGCCTCCCCCTTGACGGACGCGGGCCTGATTTTCATGCTCAGCGCCTTTCTGGAGCGTGTTATGGCGGGCGATGTGGTCATCCACCTCAATTCCCTGGGCTGTCCGTCCTGCCGCCCGGCGTTTTCCGAAGCGCTCAAGGCGCGCATTGAGCCCCAAAAAGAGGCCCTTTGCGCCGACTGTCGGAAAAGAAGCGAAAAAAATCCATTAAGAACCCTGGACTGCAAAGTCCCGTCCTGCAAAGAGGCGATGGAAGGCGCCCCGGCGTTGACGGATTTTTTATGCGCCGGGTGCCAGACCCATTTCGACGCGCTGATCCGTCGTCTTGACGCTCTGGGCATCGCCTTTGTTCAGGACAAAAAGCTGGTGAGGGGGCTGGATTATTACACACGCACGACCTTTGAGGTCCATGCCGGCTCCCTGGGCGCCCAGAACGCGGTGGCGGGCGGGGGCCGCTATGACGGGCTGATCCGGGCGCTGGGCGGGCCGGACACCCCGGGCGCCGGTTTTGCCGTGGGCTTTGACCGCCTGGCCGCCATCTCGGGCCTGAGCGCCGCCGACTGTCTTAAATCCCCTGATGTGTTCATCGCGGCCATGGGAGAGGCGTGCGTGGAAAAGGCCTCCGACCTGTCATGCCGCTTCGCGGCCCGGGGGATCCGGGCCGAGGCGGATTTTTCCGGAAGAAGTCTGAAAAGTCAGATGAAACTGGCCAACCGGCTCGGGGCTTTGCATGTGATGATCCTGGGCGATGACGAACTTGAAAAAGGCCAGGTCATATTGAGAAACATGGCCGCCGGCTCCCAGGTTTCCATTCCCCTTGAGGGGATCGTGGAAAACGTGGAATCAGCCCTGGGCCTGGGCAAAAACGAAATCCGTTGAAAGGAGTTTGAAAAATTGAGTGACAATCTGGGAGACATGAGAAGAACCCACAGCTGCCGGGACCTTGGCGCGGACGATCTGGGAGCCGAAGTGGTTTTGATGGGCTGGGTCCAGCGGCGCCGGGACCACGGCGGCGTCATATTTGTGGATTTGAGGGACAGGGAAGGGATCACACAGGTGGTGTTCAACCCCGGGATCAACCCCCGGGTCCATGAGAAGGCCCATTCCATTCGAAGCGAATATGTCATCGCGGTCCGGGGAAAGGTGGACCCCAGGCCCGAGGGCATGGTGAACCCGAACCTGGCCACCGGGGCCGTAGAGGTGACGGTTTCTGAGCTTAAAGTTCTCAACAGAGCCGCCACGCCCCCTTTCCAGATCGAGGACGATCTGGATGTCTCAGAAACCATCCGCCTCAAAAACCGGCACATTGATCTCAGGCGGCCCCGGCTCGCCCAAAACATCATCGCCCGGCATAAAGCCTCCTGGTCCATGCGGGAATATCTCAACGAAAACGGGTTTTTAGAAATCGAGACCCCTTTTCTGACCAAGAGCGCGCCCGAGGGCGCCCGGGACTACCTGGTTCCCAGCCGGGTCAATCCCGGCCGTTTTTACGCCCTTCCCCAGTCGCCCCAGCTTTTCAAGCAGCTTCTGATGGTGTCGGGTTTTGACCGCTATTTCCAGATTGTCCGCTGTTTCCGGGACGAAGACTTAAGGGCCGACCGTCAGCCCGAGTTCACCCAGGTGGATATGGAGCTGTCCTTTGTGGGGGAAGATGACATCATGGCCCTGTCCGAGGGCATGATAAGCAAGCTGTTTAAGGACCTGCTGGGAAAAGAGCCGGCGCTTCCATTTCAGCGCCTGACCTATGACGAGGCCATGGACCGTTTCGGCCTGGATAAACCCGACGCCCGGTTCGACCTGGAGCTGAAAGAAATCTCAGACATTGTGGCCGGCTCCGGGTTCAAGGTGTTCGCAAACGTCGTGAAGAAGGGGGGAATGGTCAAGGCGCTCAACGCCAAGGGCGCGGCGTTTTTTTCCAGAAAGGAAATCGACGACCTCACCGATTTTGTCGCCATCTACAAGGCCCGGGGGCTGGCCTGGATCAAGGTCAAAGAGGACAAGTGGCAGTCTCCCATCGCCAAGTTTTTCACCGACGCTGAAAAACAGGAAATGGCCGGACGCCTGGACATGGAGCCTGGCGACATTGTGTTTTTCGTGGCCGATCAGAAAAAAATCGTCAATGAGGCCCTGGGCAACCTGCGAAACCACATCGCCGACAAACTGGGCCTCATCAACAAAGACGAGTTCAAATTCCTGTGGGTCACCCATTTCCCCCTGCTGGAATACGACGAGACCCAGAAGCGTTACCAGGCGGTTCACCATCCCTTCACCGCGCCTTTGGAGGAGGATTATGACAAACTCGATTCCGATCCCGAGTCGGTGAGGTCCCGGGCCTATGACCTGGCGCTCAACGGCTGCGAGATCGGGGGGGGCAGCATTCGTATCCATTTGAGGGATGTGCAGGAAAAAGTCTTTGAAACCCTGGGCATTGAGCGGGAGGTGTATGAGGAGAAATTCGGCTTCCTCCTCTCCGCCCTGGAGTCCGGGGCCCCCCCCCCACGGGGGCATCGCCTTCGGGTTTGACCGGCTGGCCATGCTCATCCGCGGCCAGTCCTCCATACGCGACGTCATCGCCTTCCCCAAGACCCAGAAGGCCTCCTGTCTCCTCACGGACGCCCCTTCGGAGGCGGTGAAAGAACAGCTGGACGAGCTTTCCATTCAGGTCAATAAGCTGGACGAATAATTTTGATGGCGTCGTAAAAAATCCGATCTACGGCGTTGCGGCGCTTATTTTTAATTGAGGCATACTACAGTATTGCCTCAATTAAAAATAAGCGCCGCGCCTTGTATATCGAATTTTTACGATGCCGTCCCGTATCCCGGCGCCTTTCTTGGATGGGCCGGCTCGCCGAAAAGGGCGGCCGCAAGGGCCGCTCCTACAAACGGCCGGGGCTCAAGACGTTTTCAGTAAGCGAACGAACGCGACGCCAGTCGGTGGATGAGTTTTCCGCTTCCCAAAGGTCAAAGGTTTTCTGTAAATTCACCCACAGTTCCGGCGTGGTGTTCAATGCCCTTGAAAGCCGCAAAGCCATGTCCGGTGTCACGGACCCTTTCTCGTTGAGTATTTTGGAAAGCGTTTTCCTGGACACACCCAATTGGAAAGCCATTTCCGTCACCGTTATCGCCAGTGGTTTAATATAATCTTCTCTTAGTATGCATCCGGGATGACTGGGTTTTCGCTTCATTCTTTTCATCATTTGATCCTTCAGTGATAATCGTCATAGTCAACGACATATGCGTCGCCATCCATAAACTTGAAAAATATACGCCAGTTTTTTGAAACCCTTACAGAAAATTGATTTTTCAGTTTTCCTGAAAGTTTATGGAGATAAGACCCGGGATAATTCATATCCATAATGTCATTCGCGGCGTTGAGACGGTCTAAAATTCTGGATATTTTATCCGCATGTTCCGGTCGGATTCCTTTTTTGATTCCATCATAAAAAAAAATTTCAAGCCCTTTATGTTTAAATGATTTGATCATGACACCTTAAATGTAACCCTTTAGGTTACAAATGTCAACCACAAAAATCGCCCGGATAAGCGGCGGTTTTTGTGTGGCGCGCGCGATTAAAGGGAGCGGGCCGGCTCGCCGTCAGTCTTCATACCCAATCGGCGTTTTGTTGAGCGCGTCTTTGAGCGTTCTCCAGCCGGGCAGGAAATGGTCCATCCAGGCTTTAAATTCGGCGTTGTGGCGTCTTTCCAAAAGATGCGTCATTTCATGGACCAGCACGTATTCCAGGAGCTGGACGGGTTTTTTTGCCAGTTCCAGATTGAGCCAGATTCGTTTTCGCAAAATATTGCACGAGCCCCATTTGGTCTTCATCCGCTTGACGCCCCAGAAATGAACTTGAACATTCATCTTCTTTTCCCAATGGGCCAGCATTTCGGGGATTGTTTTTTTAAGCTCCCGGCGTCGCCATTCCTGGAAAACGCGACGCCTGTATTCAACGCTTGATCCGGGTTTGACATACAGCGTCAGACCGTCTTTTTCGCTCAGCTCGACTCTTCCGCCTCTCGCGATTTCCCTCACCCGCAGGCCATATCGCCTGCCCTGGAAATAGTGGGTTTCCGTGTCTTTGAATTCTTTTGGGGCCGTGCGCTCCCGGTTTTTAAATTTTTCCCGGTTTTTTTGAATCCAGCCCAGATTTGAGACAGCGAACAGTCGAATGGCGTCATCCGGGATTCTTAAGGGGGCGGAGATTCGAACCCGGCCATTCGGAGGGGACACCGAAAGATTTATGTTTTTGATATTCTTGCGGACCACGTCAATGGGCACGCCGCTTACGGTGATTTTTTTCATGTTTTAATGGTTTCTTTCCCTGGCTGGATCAGGATTTTCAGGATGACACGCGGGGTTGTAAATTTTTTTGAACTGTAAACTCTTCGCTCCGAAATTGATGAGCAGGCCCACGGGTTTACGGTATGCCGTCACATAATTTTTGGCCTGGGCGAGATGGACATCTTCTAAATGGATCAACGCCTTCAACTCGACGACCACCCGGTCCGCCACCACAAGATCGGCTCTCCTCGTTCCCACTTTTATTCCGTCGTAATAGATGGGATGTTCCTGTTCCCGGACGAAAGCAAGGCCTTCCTTTTTTAGCTCAATGGCCAGACACCGCTGGTAAATCACCTCCTGAAAACCATTTCCAAGGGCGTTGTGGACTTTCATGGCGCAGCCGTTTATTCTGTATGTGATGTTGTTTAAGCCTCCGCTGTCCATCCTTTCCTTCCTTTCCTGATGATTCTTAAATCGACTTGAACATTCATCTTCTTTCCCTGTCTGAATCAGGATTTTCAGGATTTCAGGATTTTCAGGATGACGCGCGGGGTTGTCATTTTTTTTTCATCCTGTTCATCCCGAAATCCTGAAAATCCTGATTCAGACCGGTTAAAAAAGCCCCATCTCCAGCATTTTTTCCCAAAGAAACGTACTGGCCGAACCCGACGATGTCAACCCTAAAAAGAGTCCGGCCCGCAAGGCGTTTTTGATGGCATAAGCCCTTTTTTTTAACGCTTGACCCTCAATACCCGATCCATTAATATGAATATTGATGAATGACTGGATGATTCAAATGCCAGCCAATGGCGTGTTTTGTTTTTTCCCCCGGGGCGTGGTGGATTATTCCGAAGGGGTTTACGGCCTGGTCCGGGCCTTTCGGACGGCGGGCGCCCGGTCGATCCTGATGACCTTGAGCCCGGTTTTGGATGAATCGGCGAAGGACTTTATGGTGAAATTTCACGACACATGGCTTTCCTCCACCCCACAGATGACCCCCGGCGAGGCCATGCGCCGGACACGGTTGCATTTTATCCGCCACAAAGACATAAAATACCGTGATCCTGAATTCTGGTCTCCGTATGTGATGGTGGGCAGGTAGGGAAGCGCGTGGTTGGCCGTTGGAGACGCGCGCCGCGCGTCTCTACAATATAATAATATCCAGGTCGGGGTTTGACGACAAGGGCGGACACAGGGGTCCGCCCCTACAAAAACCTCCGCGGTCCATCCTGTTCATCCTGAAATCCTGATTCTGACGGTTAAATGGCCCGCGCCGGGCGTTTTTGACGCCATAAACAATTAAAAAAGGAGGAGCGTCATGGACATTGAGACCCTGACCGCGTTTTTCATGTGGTGTTCCATCATAAATGGTAGTCTGCTTGTGATCTGGTCCCTGCTGTGCATGCTGGCCCCGGGCCTGGTCTATCGCATCCAGAGCATGTGGTTTCCCATGCCCCGGGAAACCTTCGGCGTGGTCATTTACTCGTTCGTGGGGCTGTATAAAATTTTTTTCCTGGTTTTTAACCTTGTGCCTTACATCGCGCTTTTGATTATCGGCTCATAACCCGGGATCACGGATTTACGTGGAATTCAAACCGTCCCCTACCGAATGTAATCCAGTCTCCGTTTGGCCTTGATCTGTTTTCCGTATCGCCGGACCCGCTCCATCTCATGGGGGTCCAGGGGGCCTTGTTCCAGCGCCTGAAAATTGGCCCTGAGCTGTTCCCTGTTCCGGGGGCCGGTGAGGACCACGTGGACATGGGGGCTGGACAGGGCGAAGCGGTAGCACAGCCCGGGCGTGAGGGGAGGGGCGTCGATTTTTTTCAAGGGTTTGATCAGCTGGCCCCAGGCCAGGGCCGTGTATCCCACCACCGCGGGGCCGCGCTCTTTTAAATGGGGGAAAATATCCTCCTCGGCGCCGGTGTGCTTGGCGTTGTAGCGAATCATCAAAAGATCCATCTTCGGGTCCAGCGCCAGACGCCCGGCCCGCTCCCGGTCGTGAATACTGGTCCCGATGGCCTTGATCTTGCCTTCCTGTTTGAGTTTGAGAAGCGAATCCGTCACGTTCCGGGTGTAAACCGATGTCCGGCCCAGCCAGCCCAGTTTGAACACATCCAGGTAGTCGGTGTTCAGCCTGGAAAGGGCCTTTTCAACGCCCCGGCGGACCTGGCGGCCGGAGAGTCCCCATCCGAGAAACGCCACCACATGCCTGTCCCGGTCTTTCGCGATGACATCCCGAATCCCTTCGGCGACTTTGTTAAAACGCAGGCCCCAGAGCCAGTAGTTGGCCCCGTGTTCCGCGGCCCAGCGGATGTCTG
Organism: Candidatus Desulfarcum epimagneticum; assembly: GCA_900659855.1. Lineage (NCBI taxonomy): Bacteria > Pseudomonadati > Thermodesulfobacteriota > Desulfobacteria > Desulfobacterales > Desulfobacteraceae > Candidatus Desulfarcum > Candidatus Desulfarcum epimagneticum. The sequence goes on along the minus strand of CAACVI010000045.1, from coordinate 222,985 downwards.
AGGAGTCGATTCCGTAGTTCCCGGCCACGCCCATCCTGAACGCTTTTTTTTCGAGCGTGGGCAGGGTGGCGAATGAAAAATCCTGGGTTTTATTTGTCCGGCTCATGGTTTTTTTGGGGCCTCCTTGCGTCGCATGTTTCGGATGAATCCTGCCCGGTCACACCGTCAAATCAATTCTATCCTGAAGATATTCTTCATTAGTTTGAAATGGTTATCCAGAGAGTAGATTTGGCATTGATTTTGTTCGGCATTTTGGGCGATGATCAAGTCGGGTATGCCGATTCCATTGAAACCATTTTTCAAACATTCATATTGCCATTCAATCACCCGTCCCCACTGAATTGATAACGGCAATTTGCAGATGGCGTTTAGAAGGCGGATTATTTTTCTTTCGTTTCGAACTCTAAGGAAAGGAATCAGCTCGGCGAGAATTAAATCGTTGATCGCCACAAGATTCTCATCAATGATGAGATCAAGTTTTTCGGATTTTTCTCCGCTTCGGAAATAATCGATCCAGACAGAAGAGTCCACTAAAATCAACATTGCCGGCCCCGTATGACGTTTAAATCCATTTCCAGATCCACTTTTCCCTTGAAGTCTTTCAGCTCGGCGACTTTGGATTTTCGAATCATCTCCTCCATGGCGGTGACAATGGCTTTTGTTTTGGTCTTGGAGTGGGTGACCCGCATGACTTCGGTCAATAATTTTTCGGGAAGATCAAGCGTTGTTCTCATGATAAGCCTCCTTTGACGAATAAAAATAGCATTTCATGCATACCCTGTCAACCGGCGGAAAAAAATGGGCCATTCAGTCGGTTTTTGTGATTATGCTCACATTATTCGCGCGAAAAATGTGATTGAACTCACATTATCCGCTCGTAAGACGTTGACATCCGGGTTCGGATATGGCATTTTATCTTCCATGAAAAGAGATATATATCAGCGGCTGTCGGAATGGAAATCTTCTTTTGGGCGAAAGCCCCTTTTGCTGAGAGGCGCGCGTCAAACCGGGAAAACTTACATCATCCAGAAGTTCGGCCGAAATGAGTATGAAAAGATGGTGTATGGAAACTTTGAGGAGGATCCCTATCTCGGCGAATTTTTTCAGCGCGATTTGAATCCGGACCGGATTTTGAATGAGCTTTCCCTCTACTATGGCCACAGGATTCGACCCGGCGTTGACCTGGTGGTCTTTGATGAGATACAGACCTCCAACGCGGCTTTGAATTCGCTGAAATATTTCCAGGAAAAAAGAAACGATATCCACATCATAGCGGCGGGCTCCCTCCTTGGGATCAAACTTTCCGAGCCGGGATCGTTTCCGGTGGGAAAGGTGAATTTCCTGAATCTTTTTCCCATGACATTTATGGAGTTTCTGGACGCCATGGGAGAGTCCCGGTATCGGAAGCTGCTGGAAGGCCTCCGGGACCCGGAGCCTCTTTCAGAGGCGTTTCATTCCCATCTGATTGATTTGCTTCGAAAATATTATTTTTCCGGCGGCATGCCGGAAGCCGTCAGGGTTTTTTTTGAAACCGGGGACGCAAGACAGACCCGGCGGGCGCAGGAAGAGATTGTCACCTCTTATGTCATGGATTTCGCAAAACACGCCCCGGCTTTCGACATCCCCAAGCTGACGCTCATTTGGGACTCCATCCCCGGGCATTTGGCCAGGGAAAACAAAAAATTCGTTTTCAGCGCCGTCAAAAAAGGGGCCCGCGCCAGGGAATATGAAAGCGCGCTGGTGTGGCTGGAGGACGCCGGCCTGATTCATCGGGCCATAGTGGCGGAAACTCCCAGGCATCCTTTGAAGTATTACGCGGACAGCGGATGTTTCAAGGTGTACGCCCTGGATGTGGGTCTTTTGGGCGCCATGTCGGGGACGCCGGCGGAGATTCCGGCCCAGGGAAACCGGCTGTTTAATGAGTATGGGGGCGCGTTTGTTGAAAATTACGCGGCCCAGCAGCTGGTCTCCCACTTCCAGCGGCCGCTTTATTACTGGAGAAGCAAAGGGGGAAGGGCGGAGCTGGATTTTTTATGCCGCCTTAAGGGCCGGATTTTTCCTCTTGAGGTGAAAGCCGGCGTGAATCCCCGGAGCAAGAGCCTGCGCTCATACGATTCGCAGTTTTCCCCGCCTGATCTTTTCAGGACCACGCTTTTGAATTTAAAAAAAGATGGAAAAATTTTGAATCTCCCGCTGTATGCCCTGGGCATTCTGGCGCAATTTCTGGACATAACGCAAAAGACGCCGCCAAATGGATAAAAAAACCCATACCCAAAGCGACCCGCCCGCCCCGCTGATTCCCGAACATGTCCTGGATGTGATCCGGCGCGTCGGCGCGCCTTGCGTGGTCTATGACCTGCCGTCGTTTGAGCGCTCGGTCCGGCGCATGGTCCGGGCCTTTGACGCCTGTTTTTTCCCGGTCAAGTGCAATCCCCATCCTGAAATGCTCAAGGCCGCGGCGGGCCGGCGCGCGGGGCTGGATGTGTGCTCGCCCCAGGAATTTGAGATGGCGCGAAAGACCGGGATTCCCGGCGCCCGGATCAGCCACACCGGGGTGGCGTTGGAGCCCGGCCTCATGACGCGCATGGCGGCGGCGGGCGCCTGGGTCAACCTGGATTCCATTCAGGAGCTGGACCAGTGGCTCTCCCGGCTTCCCGGCCGGCCGGTGTCCTTAAGGCTCAAAGCGGGGCGGGATTTTTATTATTTGAACAAATTCGGAATCGGGGTCCGGGAGCTTCCGGCGGCCCTTGAAAAAATTCGGGCCGCCAAGGCCCGTCTGGCCGGGGTCCATGTTCATTTTGAGCATGAGGGCCAGACCCCCGGGGACCTGGCCCGGGAATATCTTCCCTTTCTTGAGACCCTGTCGACCCATCTCGGGGACGCGATGGGGGGCCTGGAGCGCGTCAACCTGGGGGGCGGCTGGCCGGCTTTCGGCAAAAAACGGGAAAACATGACGCCGGACCGGATCGCCGGGGCGTTTGAGACACGTGTCGCCGGGCCTTTGAAAGCGGCGGGATTCGCCGGGGAAATCGCCGTGGAGCCGGGGGCCTTCGCGGCGTCGGGCTGCGGATACTGGGCCGCTGAGGCGGCGGTTTTAAAGCCGGGGGCCAAAGGCGGGGTTGTGGCTGTTTTAAACACCGCCGCGCCGGTTCCGTCGCCCGGGCTGCCTTACCCTGTGGCGGTTTTAAGGGGAAAAGGGGCGGACATGGCGCCGGTTTCGGGAAAGGCGTCCGTTTTTCACACGTTGACGGGTTTGACCAACTCCCCTTTGGACGTCATTCGGGAATCGGTCGCGCTGCCCGGTCTGAGGCCGGGGGACACCGTCGTGTTTTGCCGGACGGGCGCGTACCTGGCGACTTCGATGAGCGCCCTGCACGGCCGGCCCGCGCCGCCTGTCCATGTGGCGCGTTAGACCGGCCTTTTTTACATGGACAGGGTCTTTTGGAGCCATTTTTTGAACACGATGTCCTGGATTTTCCACACGCCGTTTTTTAAGATGATCTCTTTTTCAGAAAGCGCCGCGATGGCCTTGGACGCGGCCGAGCCGGTTTTAAGCCCCACGGACTGGAGGGACTCGGCGGTGAAAAGACCGGCGCCCCGGTTTCTGATGATGAGTTTTAAGGTTTTTTTCTGATTCAGGGTCAGCGTCTCCCACAGGGTGGCGTATTCCGTGTTTTTTCGCTGGATCATCTCCCTCTCGACCCGGTCAATGGTTTCAAGGGACGCGTCCCGGCCGGGAATCTCCTCCCACAGGTGGAACAAAAAATTCTGGATGTGCATGGGGTGGTTTTCAAACCGGGCCACGATTTCCTCCATCAGGCTCCGGGGCAGGCGGACGTCTTTTCGCCTGAACAGGCCGTCGATCCAGGGGAGGTAGCTTCGGGTCCCGATGCGCTCCAGGGGGAGGCTGTCGGCCATTTTGTAAAACGCCCGGCCGCTGGAGTTGAACATGTCGGCCAGCAGGCGCCGCCGGCTGCCTGAAAAGATGTAGCAGACGTTTTCATGGCCCTGGATAAAGGAGCGCAGGCGCTTTTCAAAGCCTTCCCCGCCGAACTGACCCGTCTCCTGGAATTCGTCAAAGGCGATGGCGAGTTTTCGTTTTTCGGAATACCTCTCAATGGCGCCCATCAGCTCTTCCAGCGCGATTTTTTCGTCAAAGGGATCAAAGGAGGGGGAGATGGATGTTTCCCCGGACATGGGGTCCACGCTGAGATTGAGGCGGATGTTTTTCGCGGCCTGGCTGAAAAATTTGACCAGCCGCTCCAGGCTGGACTCCAGACGGGTCAGGGCGTGGAACGAGCTTAAGATGAAATCTTTTTCGGATGTGGCGCCGTAAAGCTCCACATAAACGGTCCCGATATCCATTTTGGTTTCCCGGATTTGGCGAAACGCCTGCCGGATGAGGGAGCTTTTCCCGTATCGCCGGTGGGAATACAGAATCGCGTTCTGGGAGCCCTCGATGTATTTCATGATTTCCGACAGCTCTTTTTTCCGGTTGCAGAAGGAATCGCCGGTGACGTAATGGCTGTAGGCGAATGGATTTTTCATATTCGGCTCCGTTTTTTTGACGTTTTCCTTTGTTTGGGGGGAGGAATGGGCGAAGCGATTTTTACACTTGACGGGTAACGCCTTTGGTGTAAAATATTTTACACCTTGCGTGTAACACCCCTGGCGTTATATTTATTTCATCAAAGGCGCATTGTCAAGCCAAAAATCGTCACGAAAAGGTCCGGCGCCGTCAAACCGTCTCAAAGGAAACGTTCATCTTAAGAAGCCCCCTGGCCGTTTTTTTAAACTGTTCGGTCAAATCCGAGACGCAGACGCGCAGCGTCCCGTTTTTTCCCAGCCGGGCGGCCAGGTCCGGGTTTTCCTCAAGGGTCCGGGCGATGGACCGGGCCGATGATTCGGCGGAGTCGATGACCCGGACCCGTTTGCCTATTTTTCTTTGGATGAGATCCTTTAAAACCGGGTAATGGGTGCAGCCCAGTATCAGGGTGTCGATCTGGCGGGTTTTCAAGGGATGGAGATATTTTTTCACGATCATGGCGGTCTCCGGCTTTTTCAGCCACCCTTCCTCCACCAGGGGAACCAGCAGGGGGCACGGCGCCGAATGGACCCCGGCGTCCGGGAGCCGGGCTTTGATCATTTTTTCGTACACGCCGCTTCGAATGGTGGCCCGGGTGCCGATGACGCCGATGGCGCCTTTCCGGGAGGCCTCAAGCGCCGCCTCCACGGCCGGGGAGATGACTTCAAACACAGGCGCGTCGAACTCTTCCCGGACGGCCTCAAACGCCACGCTGGAGGCGGTGTTGCAGGCCATGACGATGATTTTGGCGCCCTGTCTCATTAAAAATTCGGTGTTTTCAAGCGCGTACTTGACCACGGTTTTCGCGGTTTTGTTTCCGTATGGGGTTCGGGCCGTGTCCCCCAGGTAAATGATGTCGCGCCGGGGAAGGGTTTGTTTGACGGCGCGCGCCACTGTGAGCCCGCCGATGCCCGAATCGAATATGCCGATCATGGTCCGCCTCTTTTTTTGGGGTTTCGCGCCTCAAAGGCGCGGTGGGATGTTGAAAAAGACATGCCAGCCATTATCAGAAACCGCCCGGTTTTAAAAGAAGTTTTTTCCCGCCCAAATCCACGGTTCTCTTGCCTTGGAAAGCCAGGTGTGTTAATAAAGCGGGGAAATCAGGTCGCAAGGTTAGGGCTCGCTCAAAAATAACTTTACATTTTGGAAGCCAATTCATCCTGCCTGACTGCGTTATGAAAACTCGGCATATCCCGATATGCCTTAAGTTTTCACGCCTTGTCAGACAGGCGACTTAACTCCCAAAATTGTAAATTAATTTTTGAGCGAACCCTTATCAAAATAGAGAATAAAAAAGGGGAGCATGAAAAAACAGTTCATCGACCAGCTCAAAGCCGGAGACTCCTTAGGGGACGTGTTCGCGCTTTCCGAAAAGAATCTTTTGAGGAAAAAGGACGGGGAGCCCTACCTGAATGTGACCCTGTCGGACCGGACCGGGACGCTTAAGGGCGTGGCCTGGGACAATGTGGCGGAGATTCGGGACGCGGTTTCCTCCGGAGACATCGTGTTTGTGACAGGCCGCGTCTCGGAGTACCGGGGAAGCCTCCAGGCGGTGGTCGCGGACATGAAGGCCGCCTCCCCGTACGACCGGGACCCGGCGGATTTCCTCCCCGCCACCGACAAGGACATTGAGGCCATGTTTTCAAGGCTCAAAAAAGTTCTGTCGGCCATTGAGACCCCCCATTTCAAAAGACTGCTGGACGCGTTTTTTGAAGACGAGGACTTCGCGCCGGTTTTCAAGGCGGCGCCGGCCGCCAAAAGTATGCACCACGCCTATATCGGGGGGCTTTTGGAGCACACCCTGTCCATGTGCCTTCTCATCGATAAAATAGGCCGGCACTACGCCGGGATCAACACGGACCTTCTCCTGGTCGGGGCCGCGCTTCACGATATCGGGAAAATCCGGGAGTTTGAATGGACGACCCGCATCGACTATTCCGACAAGGGGCGTCTGGTGGGCCACATCATCATGGGATGCGCCATGATCGATGAGAGAATCGCCCGGGCCGGGGATTTCCCGGAAAAAGACGCGGTTTTGCTCAGACACATGGTGGCCGCCCACCACGGCTCCCGGGAATTCGGGTCCCCGGAGCCGCCCAAGACCCTGGAGGCCCTTTTGCTTCATATGGTGGACGACATGGACGCCAAGATGAACGGGGTCCGGGAATTTATCATGAAACAGGACCCGGATGAGTCATGGACCCCTTACCACAGGCTTTTGGAGCGGCATTTCTATGTCCCGGAATCATGATTTGAAAACCGGACCCGGGCCCTTGTTCATCACCCTTGAGGGCGTGGAGGGATCGGGCAAGACCTCCCAGGCGGGCCCCATGTCCCGGTTTCTGGAAAAAAAAGGCCGCCGGTGCGTGGTCACCCGGGAGCCCGGGGGGACCGGCGCGGGGATGAAAATCAGGGACATCCTTCTGGACCCGGACGGCGAGCCTCTCGATTCCGACGCCGAGCTTCTTCTTTACATGGCGGACCGGGCCCAGCACGCCGCGCGCCTGATTCGCCCGGCGCTGGCCTCGGGGAAGTCGGTGATCTGCGACCGTTATTTCGACGCCACCCTGGCCTACCAGGGATTCGCCCGGGGGATCGACCCGGACTGGATTCGGGAGCTTTTCCGCCGCTCGGTGGGGGATTTGACGCCTGACGCCACTTTTCTTCTGGACCTTTCCCCAAAGGAGGGCCTTAAACGGGCCCTTAAACGGGACCGGGGCCGGGCCGCGCTGGGGCAGGGGGATGAGACCCGTTTTGAAAAAGAGGCCCTGGCGTTTCACGAAAAAGTTCGGGAGGGCTACCTCAAACTGGCGGTTGCGGAGCCCCGGCGTTTTTTTGTCATCGACGCCCTTGCGGATCAGGCGGGCGTTTTCAGGCAGATTGAAGCGGCGCTGGAGGGGCTGACGGCATGATCCCAAAAAGAATTCAGGCCTGACGCGTTTATCAAACCCACTTTCAGGACAGGACGAAGAAAATGATCCCTTCCATACTGGACGCCGTCGGAAACACCCCGATGGTGGAAATCAAAAAGCTCAACCCCAATCCCGCTGTTCGGATACTGGCCAAGATGGAGTGTCTCAACCCCGGGGGCTCCATCAAGGACCGGCCCGCGCTTTTTATGATCGAGACCGGGGAAAAAACCGGCGCGCTGACCCCGGACAAGACCGTCATCGAGGCCACCAGCGGAAACACCGGCATCGGTCTGGCCATGGTCTGCGCGGTGAAGGGATACCGCCTGCTTCTGGTGATGTCGGAATCCGCCAGCGTGGAGCGCCGGAAAATACTCAAGGCCCGGGGGGCCGAGATTCTGCTGACCCCCGGACGTCTGGGCACCGACGGCGCCATCGAAAAGGTGTACCAGCTCTGCCGGGAAAAGCCCGACGCTTATTTCATGACGGACCAGTTCAACAACGAGGCCAACTGGAGGGCCCACTATGAGCATACGGCCCCGGAGATATGGGAGCAGACCGGGGGAAAGACGGACGTGGTGGTGGCGACCATCGGCACCACGGGCACGGTGGTGGGCCTTTCCCGAAAGCTCAAGGAACTCAGTCCCGATATCCGGATCATCGGGGTGGAGCCCTACCGGGGGCATAAAATCCAGGGGCTGAAAAATCTCAAAGAGGCCTACCGGCCCGAGATTTTCGACAAGGACTGCCTGGACGAGAAAATCAAGATTGATGACGAGGACGCCTTTGAGATGACCCGGCGCCTGGCCCGGGAGGAGGGGCTTTTTGTGGGCATGAGCAGCGGCGCCGCCATGTTTGTGGCCGCCAAAATCGCCATGTCCATGAAAGAGGGGACCGTGACGACCCTCTTCCCGGACGGCGGCGAGCGTTATTTGAGCACGCCCCTTTTCGTGGAGCAGACGCCTTCGCCCATCCGGGTGTTCAACACCCTGTCCAAATCCATGGAGAGCTTCTCCCCCCTGGAGCCGGGCAAAGTCTCCATGTACTCCTGCGGCCCCACGGCGCATGCCCGGACGCACATCGGCGAATGCCGGCGCTTTGTGTTTTCGGACATGGCGGCGCGGTATTTCCGGCTGAGGGGATACGAGACGCGGCATGTGATGAACATCACGGATTACGACGACAACACCATAGCCGGCGCCGACGCGGCCGGCATGGATCTCAAGGCGTTCGCCGACCAAAACATTGAGCGGATCATGGAGGATTTGAGGACCCTCGGGATTGAGGAGGCCTCGGCCTATCCCCGGGCCAGCGAGCACATCGACGACATGATCGCCCTGTCTGAAAAGCTGTCGCGCAAAGGCCTGGCCTATGAAAAGCTCAGGTCCCTTTACTTTGATATTTCCCGGGTGTCGGGATACGGCCGTTTGTCCGGGATGGACACGAAAAAAATGAGGATGGGCGCCACGGTGGACATGGACGATTATGAAAAGGACAGCCCCGGGGATTTCACGCTTTTTAAGCGCGCCAAACTCTCCGAGCTTAAACGGGGCCTTTTCTTCCCCACCGAATGGGGCAATGTCCGGCCCTCCTGGCACATCCAGTGCGCCGCCATGTCCATGAAACACTTAGGCGAGACCTTTGACATTCACTCCGGCGGGCGGGCGCTGGTCTTCCCCCACCATGAAAACGTCATGGCCATCTCATCGGCCTGCTCCGGAAACCCCCTGGCCCGGTTCTGGCTCCACTGCGACCGGGTTTTGGTCCGGGGAAAAAAGGCCGAGGAGGAAATGCCCGGCCTGACGGTTCCGTTTCTGCTGGACAAGGGGTTTTCCGGCCGGCAGATCCGGCGCTGGCTCATGTCCACCCATTACCGCAAACCGCTGTCATACCGGGAAGAGGGGCTTAAGGCCGCCGGGCGGGCCATCGCCCGCATCGACCGCTGCGTGGAGTCGCTGAAAAACATTCCCCCCGACGCCCCGGACCCGGAGCCGGACTCCGACCAGTTCGCCTATGACATCAAACAGGGATTTATCAACGCCATGGACGACGATTTCAATATTTCAGCGGCCATGGCCGCCGTGTTCGGGGTGGTGAAAAGAATCAATATCCGGGTGGGCGAGGGCCGCATGGGCGCCGGCGCCGCCGCGAAAATCATCGACGCCTTAAGGAAGGTGGACTCCGTGATCGGCGTCATTGATTTCGACAAAGAATCCGCCGATTCCGAAATCCGGGGGCTCATGGACGAACGGGAGGCGGCCAGGCGCCGCCGGGACTGGGAGACCGCCGACCGGATCCGGGCGAGGCTTGAGGAGATGGGGGCCTCGGTCCGGGATCGGAAGGCGTGACGCCGGCGGGGCTTTATCGGTCCGCTTTTTTGACGAGCATGGTGGCGGGGTCCAGAAGCGCCTGGACGCCGTCGCCCCCTTTGACTCGCCTGACGATGATGTTTTTGCCCTCGGGATACAGCTGAACCGCCACATCGAACAGATGGGCGAAATCGGAAAAGGGTTTGAGCGCCTGGCTTTTGTCCCCGCTTTCCTGTCGGTGCGTGCGCATGGTGAGCCACATGGGGACCCGGCGTTTTTCCGAAACGGCTTTCAGGTCCGACAAAAGGCCGTCGGCCCCTTCGTCAAATCGAACGCCGTCAATGGCGATGATGTCCGGGGAAAAAATGTTCTGATCGGCCAGCTCGGCCACGCGCTCCTCCAGTTTGGCGGCCCCGAACTCCTCGGGTTTGAACGTCATGATAAACCGGCGGGACTGGATGGTTTCAAACAGATCGTCGCCGGTCATGTCGATGAATGATCCGGCGGCGTTCCCGGAGACTTCTTTGTACCAGAGGTTGATCTTGCTCACCGGGTCGTTGAGGCTGATGTGCAGGGCCCTTTTTCCGGCGGCCATGGCGTTGATGGCCAGCTGAACCAGGAACGCGGTTTTGCCCACGCCGGCGCGGGAAAAGACCACGCCGAATCCGCCTTTTGCGAACATGTCCTCGGAGTCAAGCCCCAGAAGCGCCAGGGGATTGCTCGAGGCGGGCTTTGGTTGTGTCATAATCAAGACTCCTTATTTCTTTTCTTTTATACGATTCCGTTTTTCACGGGTTTGTCTGTTTTTTAATGTGTGAATGGATTACTTTTTCTTTGCGCCGGACCCCGGGTTTTTTTTCTCCTTTTGATCTTTTCGGATTTCCTCGGCCACGGCTGCGGGAACCTGTTTGTAGGCGTCGAATTCCATGGTGAACTGGGCCTTTCCCTGGGTGGATGACCGGAGAAAGGTGGCGTAGCCGAACATGTCGGCCAGAGGAACGGCGGACTCGATGATGCACACGGTTCCCTCGTCCTGGCAGCTGGATATGACGCCCCGGCGCTGGTTGATCAGCCCCATGACGGCGCCCTGGAATTCCGGCGGGGTCTCCACCACCACTTTCATCACCGGCTCAAGGATGATGGGCGCGGCCCTGGCGAATCCCTCCAGAAAGGCCCCGCGGGCCGCCGCCTGGAAAGCCATTTCCGATGAGTCCACAGCATGATAGGCGCCGTCGTCAATGAGAATTTTGACCCCGGTGATGGGAAATTCCATTTTGGGGCTTTTCGCCATGCATTTCTGAAAGCTTTTTTCGCAAGACGGAATGTACTGCGTGGGGATGGAGCCGCCGGTGATTTTGTTTTCAAAGACAAACTCCTCGTCGGAAATCGGCTCCATATATCCGGCCACGCGTCCGAACTGGCCCGCGCCCCCGGTCTGTTTTTTATGGGTATAATTAAACGCCGCCTTCCGGGTGATGGTTTCCCGGTAAGACACCTTGGGCCTTCCGGTGACGACATTGGCGTTGTATTCCCGGCGCATTCTTTCGATGTACACCTCAAGGTGAAGCTCCCCCATCCCGGATATGAGGGTGTCGCCGGTTTCGGGGCTCACATGGGTTTTGAATGTGGGGTCTTCCTTGGTGAAACGGGAAAGGGCCTTGGACATGTGGACTTCGTCCGCGGAGGTTTCGGCCCGCACCGCGATGGAGATGACCGGCTCCGGGACATACATGGACGTCATGGTCAGGCCCATGCCCTTTTCCGTGAAGGTGTCTCCGGAGGCGCAGTCGATGCCGAACAGCGCCCCGATGTGGCCGGCGGGGATGGCGTTGATGTCCTCCATCTGGCTGGCGTGGAGCCGGACCACCCGTCCGATTTTCACCTTGTTTCCCGTCCGGGAGTTGATCACGACGCTTCCCGAGGACAGGGTCCCCTGGTACACCCGGATATAGGTGAGCTGGCCGTACTGGCCGTCCTCCAGTTTGAAGGCCAGCGCCACCAGGGGGCTTTGGTCGTTCGAGACCAGGTCCACAGCCCGGTCCTCGTCATCGGCGTCAAGGGCCTGGTTCTGAATGTCGGCGGGGCACGGGAGCAGTTGGGTGACGGCGTCCAGAAGGGGCTGGACCCCCTTGTTTTTATAGGCCGAGCCCATGAACACAGGGGTGATGAGGCGCTCCAGGGCCGCCTGGCGGACCGCCGAGATAATCAGGTCTTCGGTGATCCGCTCTTCCAGGGCCGCCTCCATCAGCTCCTCGGAAAACATGGAGGCCGCGTCAATCAGCTCTTCCCGTCTGGCCTCGGCTTCGGCCGCGAGGCTTTCGGGAATGTCCTCAACACGGATGTCCTCCCCGCTGGGTCCGTCAAAATAAACGGCTTTCATGGAAACCAGGTCCACCAGGCCCTCCAGGTCCGCCTCCAGTCCGATGGGAATCTGCATGGCCACGGCGTTGTGGCCCAGTTTTTCCTTAAGCTGGTCGATGACCTTGAATGGATTGGCCCCGCTTCTGTCGCATTTGTTGACAAAGGCGATGCAGGGCACCTTGTACCGGGCCATCTGGCGGTCCACCGTGATGGACTGGGACTGCACCCCTCCCACGGCGCACAGCACCAGCACGGCGCCGTCCAGCACCCTCAGGGAACGCTCCACCTCGATGGTGAAATCCACGTGGCCCGGGGTGTCGATGATGTTGATTTCATGGTCGTTCCACCGGCAGTAAGTGGCGGCGGAGGCGATGGTGATGCCCCGCTCCTTTTCCAGCTCCATAAAATCCATGGTGGCGCCGACCCCGTCTTTGCCTTTGACGTCATGGATGGAGTGAATTCTTTTGGTGTAGAACAGAATCCTTTCGGTCAGGGTGGTCTTTCCGGCGTCGATGTGGGCGCTGATGCCGATGTTCCTCAATTTTGAAATGTGATTTTTCATGCTTTCAAACGCTTTTTTTTGATGGCCCGCTCTCCAGGGCTGTTTAAAGGGTATTATAAAGGGCAGGACGCCAAATGGCAAAAAAAAAAATGCCCAATGATAAAAAAAACCCCTCATTTGCCCAGTCTCGGAAATGGGCAGGCGGGGGTTTTCGCAATAATTAGATAGTCGTGTGCTCGTGAATCGAATTCACCTTTATAAATTGGAAGGATTCAGTTTGTCAAGAAAAATATTAGATTTTTTTTTCATGCTGAATGAATCTTGATTCATTTTGACCCCGGCCCGGAAAATATTTTCCCGTTTCAATGAAAAAGCGCCTGAAAATAGGCATCAAAATCATAATTATTTGAAATAACATCATTATAAAAATCCGTCCGGCAAAAGCCCCGAATTTTAATTTACTTGACAGTGTCATATTTTCTTTGATAGATAAATGAATCTTCATTCATTTATCGATTTAAAACATTATTTTGGAGGGTATGCTATGATTAGAAAGATCAGGAAGGCCGCGGTTATCGGCTCCGGCGTCATGGGAGGCGGCATAGCGGCGCTTCTCGCCGGCGTCGGCGTCAAAACGTTGCTTTTGGACATCGTTCCATTTGATTTGAAAGATGACGAAAAAAACGACCCGGCGGCCCGAAATCGAATTGTGAAGGCCGGGATGGACGCTGTCATGAAATCCAGGCCGGCTTTGCTTATGCAGAAAAAAGACGCGAATCTGATTGAAATCGGCAACATGGACGATGATTTCGACAAAATCGCGGACTGCGACTGGATCGTCGAAGTGGTGGTGGAGAATCTCAAAATCAAGCAGGAGCTGTTCAAGCGCATCGACGGAATCCGCAAACCCGGGACCATCGTGTCTTCCAACACGTCCGGCATTCCCTTAAAAAGCATGTCCCAGGGCCTTTCCGATGATTTTCGAAAAAACTTCCTGGGCACCCATTTTTTCAACCCCGTCCGCTACATGAAGCTTCTGGAAATCATCCCCGGCGAGGACACGGATTCCGACGTTCTGGATTTCATGGCCGATTTCGGCGAAAGAGTCCTGGGCAAGGGGATCGTGTGGGCCAAGGACACCCCCAACTTCGTGGGAAACCGGATCGGGGTCCAGGGCATGGTGAAAACCATGCAGCTCATGATTGAGGAAGGCTTCACCATTCCCGAGGCCGACGCCATGTTCGGCGTCGCCCTGGGACGGCCCAAGACCGCCATGTTCAAAACGGCGGACATCGTGGGTCTGGACACCCTGGTGCATGTGGCCGCCAACACCTATGAGCTCATCGAAGGCGACGAGGCCCGGGACAGTTTTGTCATGCCTGATTTCGTGAACTCCATGATCGAGAAAAAACTTTTGGGCTCCAAAACCAAGAGCGGTTTTTACAAAACGGACCTGACCCCGGAATGGAAGAAAGTCCGCAAGGTCATCGACCCCGCGACTCTGGAGTACAGCGAGTATGAGCGGGCGGAATTTCCGTGCCTGGCCGCGGCGAAAAAGGCCAAAAGCCTGCCCGAGAGAATGCGGGCCGTGGTGTACGGCGACGACCGGGGGGCCAAGTTCGCCTGGAAGGCCGTGTCCGACAACCTGATTTACGCGGCCAACCGGATTCCGGAGATCTCCGACACCATCGTTGAGATCGACAACGCCATGAAATGGGGATTCAACTTTGAGATGGGGCCCTTTGAGTCCTGGGACGCCATCGGCCTTGAAAAGTCGGTGGAGAAGATGAAGGCCGACGGCCTGGACGTTCCGGCCCCCATCCTGGACATGCTGGCCGCCGGAAACGCCTCTTTCTACAAAGTGGAGAGCGGCAAACGGCATTATTATGATTTCGCCTCCAAGTCCTACAAAGAGGTCCAGGTCAGCGACGCCATCGTCTCCCTGGCCGGATTGAGAGCAGACGGCAAGGTGGCTTTGTCCAACAACTCCGCCTCCCTCATCGATTTGGGAGACGGCGTTTTCTGCTGCGAGTTCCACACCAAGATGAACGCCATCAACGGCGAGATCGTGGAGACCATGCGCGACGCCATGGAATTTGTGGACCAAAACGGCGTGGGGCTGGTCATCGGCAACCAGGCCGGCGGAATGCCCGGCGCTTTTTCAGCCGGCGGCGACCTGGCTTTCATGGCGGGTCTGGCCAAAGAGAAGAAATACTCCGAGATCGATTCTTTCCTCAAATCGGCCCAGGACGGCATGCAGAACATCCGCTACTCCGCCATTCCTGTGGTGGCGGCCCCCTACGGCATGGCCCTGGGCGGCGGCTGCGAGGTGTGTTTGGGCGCGGCGGACAAGATCGTGGCCCACTGCGAGCTTTACATGGGTCTGGTTGAAATCGGCGTGGGCCTTCTGCCTGCGGGCGGCGGATGCCTGAACCTGTGGAAGAAGTTCGTTTCCACCATTCCCGCGCCGGTGAAAGACGTGAATCTCGCGAGCTTTTTCCTGCCGGTGTTCATGTCCATCGCCATGGCCAAGGTCTCCATGTCGGCGGCCCAGGCCCGGGCCAACGGTTTCCTGGGACCCAATGACCGGATCGTCTTCAACCGGGATTACCAGATCGGAGAGGCCAAAAAAGAGGTTCTGAAAATGGTGGACGAGGGATACGCTCCGCCGCCGAAGGAAAAAATTCGGGTCTTCGGAGAATCGGCCGCAGGCATGGTGAACGCGGAAATCTCCAACATGCTCAGCGGAAAATTTTTGAGCGAATACGACGCCTTTCTGGCCAAACGGATCGCCTTTGTCGTCAGCGGCGGAACAGCCAGGGCCAACAGCGAGGTCGAGGAAGAGGCCATACTGGCCCTTGAGCGCGAGGCTTTCGTGGATTTCTGGAAAGAGGAAAAGACAGTGGCCCGGGTCGAGCATATGATGAAGACAGGCAAGCCGCTTCGGAACTAAGACGCCGCATCCATTTGGACGGCGCCGCAAAAATTCGATTTAAGGAGAATATTGTCATGAGAGACGCATATATCGTCACATCCGTGAGGACCCCCGGCTGCAGGAGAAACAAGGGGGCCTTTAAAGACACCCGGCCGGAGGACCTTTTGTCCTTCATTTTAAACAAGGCCGTTGAAAAAACAGACAATCTGGAAAAGAAAGATGTCCAGGACGCCATGATCGGGTGCTCCTTTCCCGAGGCCGAGCAGGGGCTCAACATCGGAAGGCTGGCCCTTCAGATCGCGGGATTTCCCATCGAGGTGTCCGGCGCCACGGTCAACCGGTTCTGCTCCTCGGGACTTGAGGCCATCGCCCTGGCCAGCTTAAGGGTCATGGCCGGATGGTCCGACGTGGTCATCGGCGGCGGCATCGAGTCCATGACCTACGTGCCCATGGGCGGATATCTTCCCCGCCCTCATCCCGAGCACACCATTGAGCATCCCGACCTTTACGTGTCCATGGGCATCACGGCGGAGAACGTGGCCAACCGCTACAATGTCTCCCGGGAGGAGCAGGATGAGTTCGCCTACAATTCCCAGATGAAGGCCGCCAAAGCCAAGGCGGAAAAACTCTTCACCGAGCTGGTTCCCACCCCGGCCGCCAAGTTTGTGGAGCAGGCGGACGGAACCATGAAAAAAGAGACCTTCATGCAGGATTTCGACGACGGCATCCGGGAGACCACCACGGTTGAGGGTCTGGCCAAGCTCAATCCCGTGTTCGCCGCCGGTGGAACCGTCACGGCCGGGAACTCCTCCCAGACCACAGACGGCTCCGCTGTTTCGGTCATCATGAGTGAGGACAAGGTCAAAGAATTCGGCGTCAAACCCATCGCCAGGATCGCGGGATACACCACCGTGGGCTGCCGTCCCGATGAAATGGGCGTGGGCCCCCGGTACGCCATTCCCAAGCTCATGGAGCAGACCGGCGTGAAACTGGAGGATGTGGGCCTTTTCGAGATCAACGAGGCCTTCGCCTCCCAGGCGCTTTACAGTGTGCGGGAGCTGGGCATCGACAATGAGAAGGTGAACATCCACGGCGGCGCCATCGCCCTGGGCCATCCCCTGGGATGCACGGGCGCCAAACTCTGCGCCACCCTTCTGGCCAACATGCGGACAAAGGGCGTCAAGTACGGCGTGGAGTCCATGTGCATCGGCGGAGGAATGGGAGCCGCGGCGCTGTTTGAGCTGTGTGACTAAAAGATCGTTTGTTTGAACTGAAAAAGGGTCGCCGGATGAACAGGCGGCCCTTTTTTGTTTCAGAATTAAAAGTAGTGACATTGGAGGTTTGACAATGGATGACTACGAAAAGTTTGAGGCGGAATGTGAAAAACGCAAGAATGAAAACCATACCTTTATAATCGGCTTTACACGCTACCTGGAAAATAAAAAACTGTCTCAGAAAACCATAACCAAACATGTGGGAAACATTGATTTCTATATTAACGATTTCTTGTTGTACGAAAGTCCCCAGGAGGCGGCGGAAGGTGTGACGGAATTAAATTATTTTCTCGGCTACTGGTTTATCAAAAAAGCCATGTGGGCATCCCCAACGTCAATCAAAGAAAACATTGCAAGCCTGAAACATTTTTATTCTTACATGAATAAAATCGGTCAAGTCAGCGCTGAAGAATTAGATGAGATGAAGGCTGAAATAAAAGAAAGAAAAGACGATTGGATTGAAACCGTTCAAAGATATGACGACCTCAATATTGACATGGACGATGTTTGGGGATAAGAAAGCAAAAATCGCGGCATAGCCCCAGAAAACGTTTATACCGGATGTGAAATTTAGAATTTACAGTTGTCCTGGTCCGCCCCCAGACTGCCGAAAAGGAAAATGGATCAAAGCTGAATCCAATGTGATCGGCTATGCGGATTTTGTCAAACGGGGATCGGCCGAAATTTTTTCCCTGACCATTGAGAAAGTTCCGATCACCGGGAATACGTCGCCTGAGCGAGCGTGTCCGCCACCCATTTGTTCAGACTTTTTCCTTCATGAACCGCGGCGGCGGCTATTTTGGCATGGGCGCCGGGGGAGAGTCTCAAAGTCAGCCGGCCGGAATAAGGTTTTTCGGGAAGACGCCCCTGTTTTTTGCAGTCATCCAGATAATGGTCAATGGCGTTGTGAAAGTCTTCGGCAAGTTGCGCGACGGTTTCTCCCTCAAAGGTGACGCTGTCTTTTATCCCCAGCGCTTTTCCCCAAAAGACGCCGTCACGTTCGTCAAAATTTATTTTAGCGAGATATCCCTTATAGGTCATGCTGTTCATGGCTTCACTCCCAAATCTGTCAACCATTCGCGAATTTTTTCCACCATATATTTTTTTGCTTCTTTTCCCGGATGAGGCCTGTGGGCATATTCTCTTGTTCCGGAAAGTTCCAGAACCACCCGTGAGCCGGCTCCCTGTCGAACTTCTCCGCCAAGGGCTTCGACCAGGGATTCAATATCGCTGAATTTAATATTCGCCCGGGTCGGTTTGGCGAAAATGCCCTCCAAAGTCTTCCGATGTTTTGCTTTCATTGAATAAATAGTAGCGCTTTATGGCGCCATGTCAAGGCGTTTTAAACAGAATTTCCTCCGGAAGTGATGTCCTTTCGTGAGCGATCACTCCTGGCTCCAGTGACACTTCAATCTCATATTCATAAATCCAAAAACCGTCTGAATCAGGATTTTCAGGATTCCGGGATTTTCAGGATGCTGAGCGGGATTGTCATTTTATTTCCAGGGGCGTCAACGGATTTTCATGCCGCTGTCCATCCTGTTCATCCCGAAATCCTGAAAATCCTGATCCAGACAGAGAAATGAAGATGGCGAATAAAAAACGCCTCACGAGCCGGATTTTGTCATCGCCTGCTCCAGGAGAAGGGATTTGAATCTGTCAAGGCTGATGGGACACGCTTGAATCGGAATGCCCATCCAGTCGGAATATTCCAGGAATTCTTCAGGTTTTTCAGACATATAGCGGTCGAGATATCCAATGCCGTCCAACACGACCGCTCCCCCGGAATGCCGCGGAAAATTTTCATTGGCCACTCCCTTGTCCCATCCCTTGAACACCTCCGCGCGATGCCTGATCCAGCCGGGCGTCATCCACCACACATTTTCGCCCCCCGCGATTTCACGGGCGATTTTTTCACGCTCCGTTTCGTCGGCCAGCATATCCATGCAGTGGGTGGCCCGGATTCTTGTCACCCCCGGGCCCTGCTCCTCGATGATTGTTTTCATGTCGCGCGTGGGATCATCCACGTTTACATAACAAAATTTTTCCCCATAGACCACGAGGGTTCTGCTCGCTTTTTCTTTGGCTCTTTTGATGTTTCTCACAAGCTGACGCTCCAGCTCCGGGATGTCCTGGTGGAGCCCCGGCGTTGTGTAGAAGATGGCGCGGGCGTCCAGAAAGCCTTCCTTTTTTAAGTGGCTCAGCTCAAGGCTCATGGTTCCGCACGCGACAATGGCGATATCCTGAAAAGACACATGGCTCATTTTAATTTTCCTTTCTCGCCCCGGATGGACACGATGGCCCGGCAGGCGGCGTTGACAATGGGATAGGCGATGGGAGACGGGGTGAGCGCGGGGTGGGTTCCCATCTGGAATTTGACCATATCGTCCACACTCATGCGGTTGAGAATGCAGGCGCTGAGCATATTGACCATTTCTCCTGTGGACTTGCCCCCGGACACCGCCCCTCCCAAAAGAGCGCCGGCGCCTCTGGAAAAAATAAGTTTGACTTTCATCAAAGTGGAGCCGGGCATGCCCGCCGGATGCGTGTCCGGGGCCTGCGCCGTCTCCGCCACAATGTCCATGCCGTCCTCTCTCGCCATTCTTTCGGTGAGCCCGGCCACGCCGAACGCCCGGCCATTGAGGACTGTGGCGAACACGCTGATGACGCCGTGATGACGATGGGTGGGCGAGAAAAGGTTCGCCCCCGCGATCCGGGCTTCGGAAGCCGCCACTGAGGCCAGCATCACGCCGGAGGGTCTGCCGTCAAAAAAGGATTGTTTGGTGGCGCAGTCCCCGCAGGCGAAGATGTTTTTGTCCGTCAATGTCCGCATATACCGGTCCACCTGAATCGCTTTTCTAAATCCCAGCTCCAGCCCGGCTTTTTCCGCCAGACGGGTGTTGGGAAGCGCCCCTATGCCCAGGAGCGCCAGATCCGCCTGGAGTTTCCGGCCGCCTTCCAGGGTGACGGATTCGGCTTTTTCCCCTCCGTCTATGGAGACGATCCGCTCATTCGTCCATATGCGGACCCCGGTTTTTTCCAGAACGGCCCGGGCCTCGTCGCAGTATTCATCATCCATGGCCAGCTGAAGGCATCTCGGCAGCGCTTCCACCACGGTCACACAGGCGTTCTCCCGCGCTTTTTTGCACTCATCGGCAAATTCCATGCCGATAAAACCGCCCCCGATGATCACGATATTGTCCGCGCCCCTGACTTTTTCAAGAAGTCGTTTGAGATAGTGGACCTCTTTTTTAACCGCGAAGACATTCTTTTTGTCCGCGCCGGGAATGGGCGGAATGACGGGGAGGGACCCGGTGGCGAAGACCAGTTTGTCATATTCAATGGACGGGGCGTCTTTGAGCGCTATGATCTTTTTGTCCCGGTCCAGATCAACGGCCTCGCCCGTGATCAGCTCGATGCCGTTTGACTCCAGGGGGCTGTCGGACACGATGTTGTTTTCCGGCCCCCCCAGCGTTCCATAAATATACGGAATGCCGCACGGAACAAGGACGGCGTCCTCTTTTCTGATCAGCGTCACTTTTTTATCCGGGTAATGCCGCCGGCAGCTGATTCCGGCGCTGATGCCCGAAAGCCCGCCCAGTATGACCACATCCGATTGTTTCATTTCAGATATCCCTTTTTAAAAAGTATTATCCTTCAAAATCCAATGAGGACGCCAGGCGTTTGATCTCGGTGATGTCCGATGCGTCGGGATGTCCGACGGCTCCCGGGACGTCATCCAGCCAGACCGGGGGGCTGGGTTTGGCTTTGACTTTTTCCAGAACCCGGGGGTTGACCTCGCCCTGGCAGTTATAGGAGCCGACGATTCTGGACCCGGCCGCCAGCTCCCCGGCCGTTTTCAGCGCGTTTCGGGCATGATCGGATTTGTTCGCGGCCCCGTGGGTGGCGAAAAGAAACAGATTTTTTTCCCTGATTTTCTCCAGGTACTGGGTGGATTGGGGATCGGGTTTTCCCGCCATGAGCCAGAATCCCACAGCGATGAGGTCGTATCCGTCGGGATCAGGGGCGTCCGCAATGGGGAAAATCTCCTTTTCCCCCTCCAGCGCTTCAAACAGCGCGTCCGCCAGTTTTTTTGTGTTTCCGGTCTTGCTTGAGTACACCACCAGTGAGTTCATGTGTCTGATTCTCCTTTCGTTTTTTTGAGTTGAACGCGGTAAAATGTTTTTTTCTTTTCCACAACCATCCATTGATAATGAAAGGTCTTCAAGGCCCGGGAAAGGTCCTCCCACACGCTCCAGTCGTCTCCCCTGATTTCGAGAATGCCCCCGGTCCGGGTTTCCCGGAAAGCCCGGATCGCCTTGAGGGTGGAAATGGGAGCCATGCCCCCCCGGATATCCAGATGATGAATGATGGATGGCGTCAAAAAAGCCTCCTGGAACATACTTTGACGACATCGTAAAAAATCCGATCTACTGCGTTATAGCGTTTTTTTGTTCGTTCGGCATACCACATGTATGGCCTCTCTCTCAAAAAACCACTATGCCTTGTATATCGAATTTTTACGATGCCGTCTGACCCATTTTTTACGAGTTTATCATACTTTGTCTGTTTGGCCGTTTTTTCGGTTCGTTCCCTTGGGGAGCCCGGAGAAGAGCGCCCGTTGGGATTATAGATATGCAAAATCGGCGCCATTTGAAAAAAAAGTGGATTTTTTGCGTTTTTGAAATATAACGCTTTGAATATAAAAGAAAAGATAAAAAGGCGTCGTCACGGGAGGGAGAGGGGAGACGTTTTTTTTCTTGTAAAGGGTTTACGGTTGATATATGTTAATGCTTAACAGTCTCAGGTTTACAATTTGGAGGGGCGCGTTTAAATGGCTGATGCGAAAATTTCATACGAAAGGGGCGGGACAAATGGCCGGGGAGACATTCACCACATACTGGAAAACCATCATTGAAACCATGCCCGACGCTTTGATGGTGGTGGACACCCAGGGCCTCATTGTCATGGTGAACGGCGCCATGGAGCGGCTCACCGGCTACGGCAAAAAAGAGCTGACGGGCAGCTCCTGCGAAATATTGGGATGCGACATCTGCCGGGGGGAAAAGAGCCGGGGGGAGGGCAAACACTGCGCCCTGTTCCGGAAGGAAAATATCAGGCGGGCCAAATGCGCCATCAGGAGAAAGGACGGGACCCCGGTTCCCATCATCAAAAACGCCTCGGTTTTAAAAGACGGCCGGGGGGTCATCGGGGGAGTGGAAACCCTGACCGATTTGAGCGAGACTCTGGACAGGGAGAAACTGATTTCCACCCTTCGGCGCGAATTGAGCGGCAAAGACCGTTTTCACGGGATCGTCGGAATTTCCCCGGCCATGCTTCGGGTCTTTGATCTCATTGAAAGCGCCGCGCCTTCTGACGCCCCGGCGATCATTTACGGCGAAAGCGGAACCGGGAAAGAGCTGGCGGCCGAAGCCATTCACAAACTCGGGAAACGGTCCCGGGGGCCCTTTGTGAAGGTGAACTGCGCCGCGCTCAACGAATCGCTTCTGGAAAGCGAGCTGTTCGGCCACGTCAAAGGGGCTTTCACCGGGGCCGGCCACACCCGGATCGGGCGTTTTGAGGCCGCCGACCGGGGCGATATCTTTCTGGATGAAATCGCCGACATTCCCCTTTCGGTTCAGGTCAAGCTTTTGCGGGTTCTCCAGGAGAGGGAGATCGAGAAGGTGGGGGACAACCGGCCGGCGCCCATCGATGTCCGGATCATCTCCGCCACCAACCGGGATTTGCCCCGGCTCGTGGAGCGGGGCCTGTTTCGCCAGGACCTTTATTACCGCATCGGGGTCATCCCCATTCACCTTCCGCCGCTTCGTCGTCGTCGTGAGGACATTCCGGCCCTGATCGGCGTTTTTATCAGGCGCGTCCGGCTCAGAACCGGCAAACCTGTTTTCGGAATGAACGACGAGGCCCTGGAGCGGATGAGCGCCTACGACTGGCCCGGCAATGTGCGGGAGCTGATCAACGCCATTGAATACGCCTTTGTGCTGTGCAAGGGCGAGGAAATTCTCCCGGAGCACCTTCCCGCCCGGGTGGCCGCCGGGCCGGCCCCTTTGGCCGGCATGTCCAGGGTCCGGCGCGGGCGGGACCCGGGGGAGGAAAGACGCGAGCTGATGGAGGCGTTGCGATCTTCAAAGGGCAACAAATCCCAAGCGGCTCGAATTTTAGGAATCAGCAGGGTGAGTTTGTACAAGCGGCTTCAAAAACACAATGTCCGGGTGGAGAAAAAAATAGATCCAAACCCGATAAACCCGTAAAAAAGATTTTACTATAAATTATTGAAATGGTTTAAAAAGATTAATTTTTTCCTTGACTTTAACCTTAAGCGGCGGGACAGTGAATCTCTGTCCTTGATTAACCCGGACCTGGTTAAGCGATACTGTTCCCAAAAGGCGTTTCAATGCTTTTCCATCGAAAGCATCTCAGGCAGCTTCTGGAACTTAATGCCGTCATCAATACCGTAATGATTCTGAAAGAAAAGCTCAAACACATAATTTGGAGAAGAACCTAACTTTTTAAAAAAGGAAAATGGAAATTAATTTGAAACATAACTCTCGCCATAAAGAACATGTGACCACAGCAGTACTCCTTGCAGCCGGCACAGGCAGCCGTCTTTATCCCTTGACGGAAAATGCCCCAAAATGCATGACAATAGTTAGCGGCATGTCGATACTTGAACGGCTGACCGCCAGTTTGAATCTGCATGGTTTCAAACGCCTGGTCGTTGTTACAGGACATCTGGAAAAGCATATAAGAGATTTTTTGGGAGATCAGGTGGGGGAAATGAAAATCGAATATGTTTTCAATCCGTTATACAAGACGAGCAACAATATCTATTCTCTCTGGATTGCGCGTAAAATAATTAATGAACCATTTCTGCTCCTTGAAAGTGATCTTGTTTTTGATGAATCACTTCTGGATGCCATGATGTATCCTAACAGAATAGCCGTTGCAAAAATGCAGCCATGGATGAATGGGACATGTGTTACAATCAATCAATCTCACCATGTTAACGCATTTTTGGCAGCCAACGCAGACTCCTTTGGTCAGATCAAATACAAGACCGTTAATATTTACAGCATTTCACTTAACTCCTGGAATGAAATTGTAAAAAGATTAGACAAACATATTTCAGATGGCAACACAAATGACTATTACGAAATTATATTTGCGGAGATGATTGCTGACGGCAGCCTCTCTTTTGAAGATGTCTCTTTTGACGGCAAGCCATGGTATGAAATAGACACTATTGAAGATCTGGCAGAGGCAGAGAAACTGTTCTTATCAGATGATTCCCGGCGACTGCGCTCCCTGGGAATCGCGGCTCTGACTACGTCCACTTCCCCGCCGCTATCATACAACCACTAAAACGATTACGCTTTCACATCCCGATTTTTTGCGCAATGCTGTAACCTCTCTCTGGGAAGCAAAAGGCATCTTAAATGTCAGATGATAATTATAAGACTCAATCCGAAAAATACGAATTCATTTCCGGTCAACATGGTGGTTACTATCGGCATGATTTTATAGATCACGCCTATCTTTATAATCTTTATTTCCCACCAGAGGCTATTTTCAGAAGCTTTAAAGATCAAATTCAAGACCTTGTTCTGAATTATCCGGTGGCGCAAGATGCCCTTGCCGGACTTGTTGGCAAAATAATCGGTCAACCTGCGGAAAGAATTGTTGTGGGAAACGGAGCGGCTGAATTAATAAAAATAATATCCAGTCACATATCACATAAGTTAATCGTTCCCGTGCCTTCTTTTAATGAATATGCCAATGCCGCGCCTTCAGGCCAAGTAGTCGAATTTCCGCTTGAGTTCCCCTCTTTCCAACTGGATGTATATAAATTTGCTGCGGAAGCAATCAGAATAAAAGCTGATGTGGCTGTTGTAGTAACGCCTAACAATCCAACATCTATGCTAATTCCCAAGTCCGATCTCATTTGGCTTGCAAAAAAGCTTGAACGTCATGACTGTATGCTGATTATAGATGAATCATTTTTGGATTTTGCGCAGAACCCTGATCAAATAAGCTTGGAACAAGAAATCGGAAACCACCCGAGTATGGCGATTTTTAAAAGCATGAGCAAGGCTTATGGTATTTGTGGGCTTAGGATTGGTTATATGCTGACTGCAAATCCAAAATTTGCTGAAGCCGTGAGAAACGGCGTGCATATTTGGAATATTAACGGATTTGCAGAAGAGTTTCTACGGCTTTTACCCGATTACAAACAGGAATTTATTGAAAGCTGCAAACAAGTTCGAACCGACAGAGACGGCCTGTATAATAAACTTTGTAGTATTGAAGGGATGACTATTTTAAAACCTGACGCAAACTTTATTTTCTGTCGCCTGCCTGATTATGCGCAAAGCGCTCCCGAAATCACGAAAAAATTATTTATTGAATATAATATGTACATAAAGGACTGTGTGGGTAAAACTCAACCAGATTCTGATCGTTATATTCGGATCGCCAGCCGCACAGAATCAGAGAATTGTAAATTAGTCGCAGCTTTAATCGATGTAATGAACTTAAAAAAAAAGGAAGCATAAAAATAATGACAAATTCCAAACCTCAGCAAACCCATCAGCCCACAATGCTTTCTTTTGCCAGAGATCTCCCCAATATTTGTTCGCTTGCAGGCTTGTTATGTGCGACGCTTGGTATTTACTATGCTATTTTGGGCAATTTCCCTGTTGCGATAATTGGAGTTCTGTGGGCTGTTTTATTTGACTGGGCCGACGGAATCATTGCTCGAAAAATGACGGAACGAACAAAGCGCCATCGGGCTTTTGGGGGGCAGCTTGATTCGTTGATAGATATTGTAAGTTTTGGAATATTCCCAGCTATTTTTCTTCTAAGCTATGGTAAGTTCAGCCCCTGGTTCCTGCCGGGAGCCTTTCTTATTGTCGCCGCCAGCGCTATAAGATTGAGTTATTTCAACATTTTCGGCCTGATTGACGATAAAACATACATGGGGCTGGCATTAGACAACAATGTTCTTATTCTTGCTTTTGTGTTTTTGTTTGAAGGCTTTATTAAATATACGGTTTTTTCAATCGTCCTTTATGCTTTATTGATGGCGCTTACAGTGTTTAATTTAGCACCTATACGAACGTCTAAATTTGCCGGAAAATGGTTTTATGCTCTTATTGTCTATACTTTGGCGTTGACAGTTATCTACGGTTGTATGGTATGAAGCAGATGTCACTAAATTACAGAAATTGTCAACCTGCCTGGGAAAAAAAGAAAAATGGCTCTTCGCTGTTTTGAGTGGGTAACGCTTACAGTTCGGTGGGTTATCACATATTGACCATTTCAACCCCGTGAATGGTTACCGGATTTCAGGGGGAAGGAGGCCATCCATGTTTGAAGAGAAACAGCCGGGACAATATCATTCCGCCATTGTCGATGTCACGGATAAATGCAATCTCAGGCGCCGTCATTGCTTTTATTTCAGGGAAGAGCATGACAGCCGGGACATGGAGGAGGGGGCCTTTCTTGAGGGTTTGGAGACGCTTCGGGACCGGCACAACATCCTGAGCATGGGCTGGTGCGGGGGCGAGCCCACATACCGCCGGGAGCTTTTGGAAAAAGGGACGGGGCTTTTTAAATTCAACACCATTTATTCCAATGGGACCCTTCCGTTTCCCCGCCTGCCCAACGCGATTGTGTGCGTGTCCATTGACGGCCCCCCGGAGGTTCACAACTATATCCGGGGCGCCGGGGCCTTTGAAAAGAGTCTTGAAAATGTCAGGCGGGCCAAACTGCCCCTCGTGATTTTTCTTACCACCATCAACCGAAAAAACGCCCCCCATCTCAAAGAGATGGTGTCCATTCTGTCCCGGGTTCCCAACGCCCGGCTGGGCGTTCTTTTTTTCACCCCTCTTAAAACATACCGCCCCGTCAAAGGGTATGAGCACACCGCTGAGCAGGCGGAGAGTCTGGCCCTTTCTCCGGAAGAGAGGGACCGCGCCATTGAGGATCTGCTTGAGATGAAAAAGGAATACGAGGGGTTTATTTTCAATCCCGCGCGAACCCTTGAGCTGATGATGAGCGGCTCCTCTGAAAAATGCGTGGCGCTTTGCAACATGCCCGACCGAACCCTGACCCTTGATTTGCGGCTGGAGAGAAAACTTCCCTGCGTGCTCGGGCGCGATGTGGATTGCGGCCAATGCGGGTGCGTGTTTCCTTTTTTGCAGCAGGCGAAAAAGGAGGGAGACCCGGAAAGCGTGGCCCTGGCGTTTTGATTTCTTGGTTCTTCCCGGGTTTTGAGTATTTCATTTAAACAGGAGGAGACATTGAATACAATTATGCTCCAATGACTGTAATGGCTTTTCTGCAGTACATTATTGATACTCTTTCAGAAGAAAATTTAAGCCAAGTTTCCGATTTGCTTCAAGGATTTTTGCACTTACTAAACTCGGGGAAAATGCCATACAAGTAGCATATCATATAATTTATACTAAAAATAACGAATCAGCAAAACATTCAGAATGTTAAAATTAAAACCTGATCAAATTAGAATCGCCGGCGCCGAAGATAAAGAATATTATGAAAATTTCTTATATCCTTTTCAGGATGAGATTTTTGATCTGATCGGCTCCGACCCGTTTTATTTGGGCGGTGGAACCTGTTTGTCCCGTTTTTACTTAAATCATC
Source organism: Candidatus Desulfarcum epimagneticum (assembly GCA_900659855.1). Classification (NCBI taxonomy): domain Bacteria; kingdom Pseudomonadati; phylum Thermodesulfobacteriota; class Desulfobacteria; order Desulfobacterales; family Desulfobacteraceae; genus Candidatus Desulfarcum; species Candidatus Desulfarcum epimagneticum. Next base: position 195,427 of record CAACVI010000045.1, on the reverse strand, counting down.
GATATTCAGATGATATTGATTTGTTTTTTAACGGCTATGATTTTCCAAAAGAAAATTTTGACATATGCTGCCGAGAAATATTCAATCGTATTGGCGATAAATTTGACATCGAGATTCAAATTGACGGCGATTATTTTAAAAGAATCATGGCATACCAGGATGCCAAGCCTTTGAAGATGGAATTTATTTTTGAAAACTACAAATGCCCGGGAAATAGAACAAAGAAAAATAAAATATGGATCGATTCGAAAGAAAACATTGTGACAAACAAGATAACAGCTGTTTATGACAGGAAGACTGTGAAAGATTATATTGATCTGTATTATCTTTTGCCGGAATTCAGCTTTGAACAGATTGGGAAATGGGCTGAATATAAGATTGTCCCCATGGAATATGAGGGAGTTCTGATCGCATTTTCTGAAGATTTTTTGGAAGGCTCTGTTTTAATGATCGATGATATTCGCATGGGTGATTTCAGATTATTTATTAAGAAACTCATCATAGACATTTTTAATTATGCCAAAACAACCGCACAAAAGACTGAATAAATACTTCTGGGATGGGCAAACCCATTTGACGGAGCCATTCAGGCTGAGAAGAATCATTGAATATGCGTCGTTCCCGGATCTTTTGCTTTACCCGTTTGATGACTTGAAACGAAATATTTCATCCATCGACATTGAAAAGCTGAGAACCAGCGAAAAGAGAAAAGAGTTTATTAAAATATTGCGCCCCTTTATTCACAGTTCAGACGACTGGGAAGAGGCGGTCATGAAAATGACGAATATCAGAAAAGAAGGCGCCACGTCATCCACTTAGGGCCATCTCTCTTTCGGATGCCGTTTCACCGATTCGGGGATCATTGGTTCCAAAGCCGTTTGTCATGAGGCATGACCAGAGGCTCAAAGACCGTTTTGAACACAAACGCGAAAGGGGGCCCAAATCCATCCGGGACCTCGATAGATTTTGCGCGCTTGGAAATTACGACGAGTTCGCTATATCCTCGGCCCATGGAGGCGCCTCGCCATAAACCTTGGCCATCTTCCCATGGGTTGTTCTGAATATCAGAACAGGGTCGGCATTCTCCAAAGAATTGTCGTAAAAATAAGCGCGATCAAACAAAGGCAGGGCGTTCGCGCAATTTGACAGTGATCGGTAGTAGCGGCTGATGATTTTGGGAATCGGCACATCATGACCGCCTTCCATCACGCGCGAGGCGACTCTCCGGGCGTTTATCGATGGATCATCCGTGCATACGAAAAACAGGCGCAAAAAAAAACCCGCCACTTTGGCTCTTTTTACAAACTCGAATTTTTCAGGAGATGAAAAGACCGTTTCAAACGCCATATCCATTTTTCGGGACAAACATTCTTCCCTCATTTCTTTGGCGTGATTGGCCGCTTTTATGATGGATTCCCGTAAATTCCAGCCGTTGAATTTTTCTTCAGCGATTATGTCGGGATTGATATAAACGCAGCCACCCATCCATTCATGGCGCAGGAGCTTTTCGGTGATGGTTGTTTTTCCCGATCCGTTGGGACCCGCCACAATGATGAGCCTGGGATTTTTCGCCTCTTTCATTCCGGGATAAAATCCTGACGATTGGAAACGCCTTTCCGGATCGCCGCCCGAATTTTGTCATAATGCTCTTCCATGACTTTTTTTCTGCGCGAACGGGCGTCTTCTCCCGCCTCTTTTATCAACTCCGCCAGTCTTTTCTCTCCGGCCTCATCTATGACGGTATTTGTGTGTGTTTTTTTTCTCATGTCTGTCAAAAAATATGCAAGATAAGGGTTCGCTCAAAAATTAGTTTACAATTTTGGGAGTTAAGTCGCCTGCTTGACAAGGCGTGAAAACTTGAGGCATATCGGGATATGCCGAGTTTTCATAACGCAGTCCGGCAGGATGAATTGGCTTCCAAAATGTAAAGTTATTTTTGAGCGAGCCCTAAGGTTTTTCATGTGGAGTCAAATCTTTTTATTATAAGATTTTTTATTGGAAATCAAGCTTTTCCGGATATGGGCCGCTTTTTGTCTCCGGATTCAGGCGGCGTCCAGTGGAAGTCATTTTTGCGCCTCAACTCTATGAGAAAATTGTCCTTGACATGGGTTCCGCTTCAGGCGCCTGTCGGCGGTGAATAATTCTTAAAATACAGTCTTTTCCCCCCTCTCCCGGGAAAAAGGCCGGGAGAGGGGGGAAAGGCCGTGGCAGACCTTTTTCCCGGGCGCCTTATCGCGCGGCCCGGGCCTTTTCCCAGTCTTCGATTTTTTCTCCCTCCTCCACGCTTTCCCATCCCGTGATCATGGCTTTGGCATGGGACCCCAGGGAATGGCCGGTGGTGATCATGTAAAGATGAACGATGAGAAAGGACAGGATGGCGAAAGACCCCGCCACATGAACCGTGGCCAGAACTTTCAGCGACAGCGCCCCGTCCAGGCCCCATTCGGCCCAGGAGTTGTATCCCCAGTACAAAAACCCGGTGATCATCTGGATGGGCAGCAGAAGGGCGGCCAGGCCCAGGTAGATGAGGCGCTGAAGGGGGTTGTGCTTGGCCTCTTTTCTTTTGGGGACCGGATGGTCTTCCCCGCGAAAAATCCCCAGGGCGTAATACCGGCACACGGACAGCATCTTCCGGGTGGTGGGGACATACTGGCGCCACTCCCCGGTGGTGAAAATCCAGAACACGAAAAAGGCGAAGGCGACCAGCCAGGACAGCCCGGTGAAATTGTGAATCTTCACCGCGCTGTGGAATCCGAAGAGGGTGAAAACGCCCTTGACTTCCAGGCCTGTGGCCAGAAGAATGAGGATCAGAAGGGACTGGAGCCAGTGCCAGAAGCGCTCATAACGGGAATACAGATACAGATGGGTCATTTTTTTGTTTTCCATGATGTTATTTTTCCCTCCTTCCCGAAGCGGACAGAACCCTTCCCACTCCGTGCGCGATCACGCCGATCAAAGAGCCCAGCGCCAGGAGCCACCCCAGGATGTCCACCACGCCCGCGCCGTCGCGTCCCGGCATGTAAAATCCCGCCAGAGAGGCCAGGCGGCTGTTTTCAGGCGCGTGGCACTCGGAGCAGGCCACGGCATTCTCCTTGGGCGCCACCATATGGGTGATGGGAAACATGTAGCTCGTCTCCACAAAATCATATTCCCCGGAGAAAGGCAGGCCCGCGTAATCCATTCCGAACGCGATGGCTTTGGCCCAGTCGTACCCCTTCCAGTAGGCGTCCTTGTCCTCTTTGCCCTTGGGGAAGAGATGGACGATGGTCATGTTTTTGTTCACCTTGTCATAGGGCTGTTTTCCCCGGTGGATTTTGAAGGGGAAAATTCGGGAATTGGGATCGTCCATGCTTCCCATGGGACGGTTCAAGGGGACCGTTTGGCCCGGATCAATGGTGTCTTTGACCGTGATGTACTCCATGGCGCCGTTGAACCAGAAGTAATCGGGCTTGACGTTTTTCTCCCAGCGCATGTCCCCCTTTTTGGTGAAATAACGGGGTTTTCCAAAATCATCCTTGATCATGTAGGGTTTGCCGTTTTTTTTCTTCCCGGCCGTGGACCAGTCCCACCACATCTTGGTGGGGTTCACCCGGGCGAAGGTCGGAATATGGCAGCTCTGGCACGCCACCCTGTCGGTGTGGTCGTTGGCTTTGGCGTTGACTTTATGGGGTTTGGCGGTGTGGCATGACTCGCATGTGATCTTGGAGGCCAGATCGTCTTCCACCAGGCTTTTGCGGCCCTTGAAAGCCGGGGTGGTGTACAGGCGCCCGGCGACCTGGTGCAGGGTGGTGGTGTGGCAGCGCACACAGTCGAAATTCCGGCCGTCCAGGCCCATGTGAACATCCAGGGCCTTGTTGGGCTTTGCCAAAGACGAGTCCAGGTCGCCGTGTTTCACCCCGTCTCCCCCGCCGCCGTAAAAATGGCAGGTTCCGCAGTTTTTACGGGAGGGCCGGCCCACGCTCCGGGCCGACTGGTTGTAATCCGGCGGGAAATATTTTTTTTTGTTCCCGGGAAACACCTTGGGCGCGGACACGGGATTTCCCGCGCCGGCGGGAAATTTTTTATAGGCTCCGGTCTGCTCGTGACAGACCAGGCAGTCCACTTTGGAGGGGTCTGAAAAATCAAAATTTTTGTCTTTCCATCCATAACCGGCGTGACACGATGTGCAACGAGCCTCGTTGCTTTGGATGTTGATTCAGAAGTTGTTGATGGAAAGCCCGCCTTTTCCCAGCCCCGCCTCTTTGGGGGCCAGGGGGTTCATCCAGGTCCAGTGGATGGTTTTGTGAAACTGGACGGCCGCCTGGTTGTGGCAGTGGAGACAGGCCCGGGTGACCTCCGGCCCGGATGTGAATTTCTGTTTTAAAATGTCATGTTGGGAGTGATCGGCCGTGATCCAGGATTTTTTTTCTCCCACAGCCTGCCGGGCCATCTTTCGGCCCGGGGCCGAGTCATTTTCAGAAACGGCCGAAAGGGCCGGGGCCGCCGGCGCCAGGCATACCGCCAGGGCCAGGGCCCATGAAAGGCCGCGCGCTTTGGCGAATCTCATGGGTTATCCTCCTTTTTTTTGGGGTCTTTTTTGTTTTTGGATGGTGGGAAAGCCCCTGGGGTGAAGTTTCCCCGGGGCAGAAGCGCAGCCGCCCGCGAAAGCGGCGTCGCATGGGCCTTTTCATGGATCGGGTATGATTTTGATCCCGGGTAGATCACATGGAGCCGGTCCAGCTTGAGATCGCGAAGGGCCGTGTGCATGGAGCGGGTCATGACCGGGGCGTCGGCGCATTTGAACTCAAATCCCAGACGTTTTCCTTTGTGAAAGATCATCAAATCCAGCTCGGCGCCCCGATGGGTTCGCCAGTAACAGGCATTTGGGTGGCCGAACAAAATGAGAATCTGCTCCAGGGCGAATCCCTCCCAGGAGGCGCCGTAGGAGGGGTGGGAACGCAGCGCGGCCATGGAGTCGATTCCCAGCATGGAATGAAGCAGCCCGGTGTCCCGGATATACACCTTCGGGGATTTGACCTGCCTTTTTTTGATGTTTTCAAACCAGGGGGGCAGAACGCGCAGGATGTATCCACCGGCCAGTATATCCAGGTAGTGGCGGATCGTGGGAAGGGAGACCCCCACCGATCGGGCGATTTCCGAGCCGTTCCATACGGCGCCGTGATAATGGGAGACCATCATCCAGAACCGGCGCAGTCTTTCCGGGGGAGTCCGCACGCCCAGAAGGGGCATGTCCCGCTCCAGGAAGGTCTGGACAAACGCCTCGCGCCAGCGCATGCTGGCGTCGTCATTTGGCGCCAGAAATGACCGGGGGAACGCTCCCCTCAGCCATAAAGGGTTTTGTGAATCATTCCCGACCTCTCCAAGGGAAAATCCGGGCACATTAATGAAAAGCGCCCGGCCCGCCAGGGATTCCGAAACTCCTTTGACGATGTCCGGGGAGGCGCTTCCCAAAAGCAGGAAACGGGCGGGGTTTCCCGGACGGTCGCATAAGGGGCGAAGGGTCTCAAAAAGCTGGGGCATTCTTTGGATTTCGTCAATGACGACGGTTCCGCTCAGCTCCGAAAGGGTCAGCTCCGGGGTTGAGAGCGCGGCGCGGGAAGCGGCCCGCTCAAGGTCAAAATAATGGACCTTGTCCAGGCCGTCGGAAAAACGCCGGGCAAGGGTGGTTTTTCCCACCTGCCGGGCCCCCAAAAGAATCACGGTCGGGGATTCCTCCAGGAATTGTTTGATTTTGGAGTCGAAAACCGGGCGGGGGATGTATGACGTTTGTCGCATAATGAACATGCTACCTTTCATTTTTCAACAAAGTCAAGACAAATATGACAGCGCCGTAAAAAAATGCGTCGCAGCGCTTATTTTTAATTGAGGCATACTACATGTATTGCCTCAATTAAAAATAACCACTACGCCTTGTATATCGAATTTTTTACGACGCTGTCCCGTGATTTTTTACGACGCTGTCCCGTGATTTTTTTACGAGTTTATCAATTTTTTTAGCATATGGAATTTTTACGATGCCGTCTAATTGATTTTTTACGATGCCGTCACCTCCCGGATTTCAGCCACCCGGTCTTCATCAAACGAAACGCCGCGATCGCCAGGAGAAAAAACATGGCGAAGGCCATGTGGGAGATGTCGATGAACAGGGTGAAGCCGGGGGAGAACACGACATCCGGCAGATTTTTTAAAACCCGGAACGCGCCGGTGAGAACGAGGGCGGCCAGAAGGGCGATCCGGGCAAAGGACGACCTGGAAAGGGCCGGGCGCCGCGGCCCGGCCAGAAGATAGGCCGTTGAAAAATAGGCGAAAAGAAACAACAGCGCCGCGGCCCCGGCGTAGTGGATGTAGTGGGTGACGAAAAAATCCGCCAGCCAGCCCAGGCCCGGGATATCGGCGATGTAATAGCGCTTGAAAATGGGCATCTGGGCGAACCCGGAAAGGGCGGTCATGAAAAGGATGAGGCCATAGGCCAGGGACACGCGCGCGCGTTTGGCGAAAAAGTTTTTTTCCATGTCTATTTTCCCTCTCCTTTCCCCGCCGATCGGGCCAGTTTTTTTGCGGCGCCGTAAAATCGGGCCGCTCCCGCCGCCAGGCCGGCGAAGGGCGCGATGAGCATGGCCTTGGCCAGGTTGTCCGCATGGGCCATGGAATCCTTAACCGGCTCAAAACCGGGGCGCCCGGGGCCTTTTTCAATGGACCGGGTCAATGTCTCAAAGGGAACCGGGGACACGTACAGGGTGTTCGTTCCCCCGTTTTCGGTTTCTCCGTAAATATATCCCCCGATTTCGTCCGCGACGGCATGGGCCTGTTTGATGATCTCGTCCCTGGGCCCGATGGTCTGAACGTCTTCGGGGCATTCCTCCACGCACGCCGGAAGCTCTCCTTTTTCGATGCGGTCATAGCAGCGGTCGCATTTGAACATGACCCCGTTTCCGGCCAGGGAAGGCAGGATATCCAGGTACAGCCCCACCCCGGTCTGGCGCTCCGGGATATGCCAGGGGCAGACCACTTTGCATTTCTGGCCCCCCAGGCAGATGTCCGGGTGGATTCGTGTGATCCCGTTTTTCAGCTTCCGGGCCGCCCCCCAGGGGCACAGGTCCGCGCACGGGGGGTTCTGGCAGTGCATGCATCGCCTGGGAATGTTCAAGGTTTTTTCGCCGTCGGGCCCGGCGATGGACGCCCGCTGGATATAGAGCCATGTGTAGGGGGTGAGCCGGTCCCGGACATCGCGTTTGTCCGACCAGTCCGCGACTTTCACCCGGCCGGGATACATTTTGGGAAACGGACGCCCGGGCTCCGGGAATTTGGAGGTGTTGATCTCCTGGCACGCGTCCACACAGGCTTCGCACCCGACGCATTTTTGAATATCAATCAAAGTGGCCAGCTCGCCGGGATCGGCGCCGCGGGCCGAGGCCAGGGGAATGAGGCCCGAGGCCGCGGCCCCGGCCGAGGCCAGGCCGGTCTTTAAAAAAGATCTTCGGGAAAGGGGTTTCATGGGAGCTCCTCCGGATTTTTACAGGTCATTCAACGCTCCTGTTTTTTCAATGGAGTCGATGAGAAATCTTTTTTTCGCGGGATATTCAAAGAATAATTTTTCCTGTTTGGGATTGAGGGACGCGTAAAATTTTGACTCGATCAGCAGGCCGTCTTCGGTGTAAAAGTCGATTTCAGCGCCGTTTTCATACAGGTAATACAGTCTTTGCCTGTCTCTCATAAGTTGGTGGATATAATTTTCGAAATAACTTCCGATATCCCTTTGCCCCACAAACAAGTGTTTGATTCCAAGGTCCGCCGCGTAAATTTTTTTCGCCGACAAAATTTTCTGGTTGGTTTTCCCCCAGCGGGGAATCATGTGAACCAAATAAGCCGACTGGAAATAATGCAAATACCGCTTCGATGTGTCAGGCGATATACCCAGTATGTTTGATATCTTATTCACGCTTGCCTGTTTTCCGCTTCTTTCCATCAAAAGGGTGAAATAATCCCGTAGTACCTGGGGATTTTTCACCCCGTAAAAAGCGGCGATGTCTTTCTGGATGATATCGTCCACCAGGTTGACCAGGTATTCCCGGCTCGGATTCAGGACATTTTCAGGCAGCCCGCCGTCTTTGATGTAATCCAGAAAGTAGGATTTTAAAAGCTGGCGGTCTCTTTTTTTGATTTCGATTTCTTTGAAAAACAGATACTCTTCCATATCAAGAGGTTTGATCTCCAGCGTGACGGAGCGCCCGGTCAAACGCGCCTTGGGGTCTCTGAGCATGGAAGCGGAGGAAGATGCGGCCACTATTTTGGCGTTTTGGGAATCATAAATATTTTTGAGCTGAATATGAAAATCTTTTTTGGCGGCGACTTCATCCAGAAACAAAAAGATTTTTTCATCCATTTTGATTTTGTGAATCTTTCTGTATTCGTTGATGATTTCGATGACGCTGTTTTTTCTCAGCATGTAGTCGTCCAGGCTCGCGTAAAGAATATATTCCGGGGCGACTCCGTTTTTTAACAGATCGCCGATGATGAGTTTCATCAGCGTGGTTTTGCCCGCCCTCCTCAGGCCGGTCAGGATGATGATGGGTCTGCCGTCCAAATGCGGTTTGATCCGTCGCATGTAGGCTTGGCGGGGTTTAATTTCAGGGTTGACGGCCGCCTGGCCTTCCCACCAGGGATTGTATTGATAGAGGAGATCTTCCATGATTTAAATATATGTTTCTATCTTATATTTGTCAATATAAATATACGTTTCAAACGAATAGTTTTGAAAAACAAAACCCTTTTCGCCTCAATTGCTTTTTCTTGACAGCGCCGTCTCGCCCATATTATATTTAAACTTATAAAAGAAAAGAAATTGTGTCATTGGTCTTTATGGCTCTTCGCCGAGCAGCCTCATTGTTAAACATTCACGCGTTCACGCGCCGACAGACAAAGAGAGACAGGCCATGAAAAGATGGATGAAACCCGCCATTTTGATCGCCATGGGAATCCTCGTGGCGTTTCCCTTATTCAGCATGTGTTACTACACGATGGCGCGCACTTCCACCCCGGAATTCTGCGCGTCGTGCCATGAAATCAAACCCGCTGTGACGGCGTGGCGGTCCTCCACGCATGCCAATAACGCGGCCGGCGTTGTGGTGGACTGCATGGACTGCCACTTGCCGGCGCCCCAGGATACGTTTGATTTTTTCTTTGCCAAAAGTTATCACGGGATCAAGGATGTGGTCTTCCATTTTTTTGCGGGCGAATATGATCGTGAAAAAGCCAGGGAATCCGCCTATGAGGCTTTTGACAACCGTGAATGCCAGAAATGCCATCGAAACTTACTGCATATGCCCGACCGGCGAGGCGCCATGCTGGCGCACCGGTCAGTGATTTACGCCCGGCCGGGTTATGAAAAAAAATGTGTGGACTGCCATTATGACCTGGTTCATTCGGAAAGAGGCCTGGTCATGTTTCGCCAGGCCCGCCGGGGGCCTTACCAGGCCGGGGGGTTGAGAGGGTTATAGGGTTATGAAAAATGGATTAAAATGAAAGGAGCGGAACTTATGAAGCGACTGAATATCTTTTTTTCAACGGCGCCGCTGATAACGGCTTTGATGCTGACGGGTTTTGTCTCGGCCGGAATCGCCCAGCCCAATTACGCCAAGGTGAAGGAATACCGGATTGAGCGCGGCGTGCCGCCGGAGGCCCAGGCCTGCGTCGAGTGCCACCGGGTCGCCACGCCCGGTGTGTTTGCCGATTGGGCGAAGAGCCGTCATGCCAACGCCAACATCACCTGCCTCGACTGTCACCTGGTCCAGCCCGGAGACCGGGATATCGCCCGGGATCATGCCAAGTATTACGGCCGCTCTGATATGCCCTGGGGCGAGGCCAAATACAAAATGGACATCGCGTCCATTGTGACGCCCAAGGACTGTTCCCGATGCCATCCCGATGAAGCCACGCAGTACAGCAAATCAAAACACGCCAATACGATTGAGATCATGTGGAAACTGGATCCCTGGCTGAACAACGGCATGAACTCGGACAACGAACGCAAGACGGGCTGTTTCAATTGCCATGGGACTGTGATCAAGATGGATGACAATGGCAAGATTGATCCGGCCACCTGGCCCAATGCCGGCGTCGGGCGTCTGAACCTGGATGGGAGCAAAGGCTCGTGCGCGTCCTGTCACACACGCCACAGGTTTTCAGTGGCCGAAGCCCGCAAACCGGAGGCCTGTGATCAGTGCCATTTGGGACCGGATCATCCCCAGATAGAAATTTTTGAGGAATCCAAGCATGGAACGATTTACCATGCGTATCAGGATGAATATAACTTCAACGCGGCCGGCGGCACATGGACCCCGGGCGTGGACTATCGCGCGCCCACCTGCGCGGCCTGTCATATGAGCGGCAGCGGCAAGGTGTTGACGAGCCACGATGTCACGGAAAGACTCTCATGGGAGACCCAGGCTCCGCTAACGGTCCGTCCCCAGGATTTCAAACCCTTTCCGTCCGGCTCCGACTGGCGCGCGGAACGTGAAAAAATGAAAAACGTCTGCCGCTCCTGCCATGGCGACTCCTGGATTAATGACTTTTATGACGGCTTTGACAAAGCGGTGGAAGAGTATAATGAGGTGTACTTTAAACCGGCCAAAGCCAAACTGGATGAGCTTTATAAAAAAGGTCTGCTCGACAAGACCCGATTTTTTGATGAGCGGCTTGAGGTGGAGTATTATGAGCTGTGGCATCATGAGGGGCGTCGCGCCCGTATGGGAGTCATGATGATGGCCCCGGACTATGCCTGGTGGCACGGTTTTTATGAATGCAAGCTTCGGTTCGCCAATTTCATGGAAGAGGCCAACCACTTGATTAAAACCGGCAAAAAAGCGTACGTCGCAAAGGACTTTCCAAACGCCACCGGGGACACGACCCGGCCGAAGAAACTTTTTAAATAATCAACCCGGCATCCCCCCGTCTTTGCCGGGGAGACTTGTAGAGTTTGATAATTCCGGGAATATAATTAAACCTCCTTTTTGTGAACGGATCAAAGGTTTCATAAAAAGGAGGTTTCTGACTTTCATGGCCTTATTGTTCTCTTAAGTTAATGACATTGATTTTAGATTTGCAAAGGAAATCACATGCCGTCATTTCAAACCAATGTCCGGTTTGAGCAGAAAATCACCGGAATCCATAAAATTCACCTGTCATTGAGCCAGTTTGTTCCCCCTGAAAAAAAGGAGCTTGCCGGCCCCAGGGGCCATACAAAAGCCTCAAGATTGACGGTGAAAGAACATCTTAAAAAAATGTTGATGGAAAAAAGGATCCTCGACTGCAACCGGCCTTTTATGGTCCTCAGCGTAAGAAACGCGCTTGCAAACCTTCGCTGCGTCGCCTGGCTGAAGGATCATACGCCGACCCCCATCTCTGTCTCCGAGGAGTATGGCATTCTTTTTAAAAGCAGACCCTATTATTTGTTTGGGGAAAAAAAGGGGAAGCTGGTTATTGAAAAATGGGATCCCAAGTCATGGGATCCCGATGCCGGTCTGAATTTTTCCTGGTTTGTTTCCGGGCCTCCGGTCCTTTGGGATGACGCGGATAAAGACACGCTTTTCAGGATGATTGTCCCTGAGGCCGCGGATCACTCCCATGTGTGGCGTCTGCCCCGGGGGTCGCATCCCGACGCCACGGATAAAACCCGGGACCAGTGGAAATCCTTGCAGAAGATATTCATGGAAAACATGACCGCTTCCCCTGAATCGGCTTTTGAGGCGCTCAATGGTTACGCCGTTGAGAATGATCTTCAGCGCGAGGATGGGTATCTGCATAATATGATCGGGTTGGATGGGGAAGGAAATTTATGTCAGCTGGTGGCCTCCGGGAGATTGGAGGATTTGGGAAGGCAGATGGGAGATCGGGGCGTCAAACGGGCGCTTTGTCTGGATAACAGCGGATCGATTACCGCACAGTTTTTTCATGAGGGCATCGCCGGCGCCGTGGCCGGTGAATACCGATGCCTTGTCGCCGCTCCCAATCACCGCTCTCCCGGCGCCGCATATCTCATCGTTGAGCTTCAGGACCATACGTTTAAATAAAATCGGATGGTGTGTTTTTCGCAGATTTGGAAATGGGTTTTTTTGAAATGTTCAGGTTGGCGCATAAAATTTTCGAGTTTATGAGAAGAAACCATATGTCGCGTTTTTGTCATAAAAAGGGGGAAGTTATGATGAAAGAAGATGAAAAACAATCAATGATCTATCTTATTGAAGCTATTATCAATGAGTTGTTGCTTTATGACAGAGACCATGCCCGCAAGTTTCCGTCGCAAACCATTTACGTTCCTGAATATTTGCGAGACATGAAAGAAAAAGAGAATCGGGACAGGATTATCAAAGAATTCAAAAGATTTCAGGACATGTTAAACAGTGATCTGGATATTGGGAAGACAGAAGCGTTGGTATTGATAATCGCTGTTCTGTTTTGCGAATGGAAAAGTTCTCCGCTTTATGAATATGTGGCATGTGAAAAATTTGATGATAGATTTAAGGATTATGATGTTGAAGGCTTTTTTGGAAAGAGCGTGAAAAAAAATGAAATCGAAGAAAAGATAAAGTTTCTAATAAAATACAATAAGATCGCCTGTTTGGTTCTCAATGGGCGGTTATTTCAAAAAACCTATGATGAAATTTATTATGAAGGCAATGCAATTGGGGTTTCAAAGAAACTTTTGGGGACTATGGCGGCCGTTTGTTATGATTCGCCTGGGGACCGCTCGGGCTCTAAGAAAGATACCATCGATAAAATAATAATAGAAGCATGGGGAAAAACCTATAAGGAAGAGAATCATAATAGTATTGATACTGATGGAATTAAGGCCGTCTTATATGATTTGCCTATTTGTGAAATTGACAAGGAAATATCTAGGGGCAAGCATGATTTAGAATTATTTAAAAACTTTATAGCTTTTTGGGATCCGCGGAAGACGGGAGATGATAGTAAAAAGGAAACATACCTGACCTGCCATTATGCGCAATCGCGGTTTCTTTCTACGGGTTTGGAAAAATCCGAAGACGGAGAAATGAAAGAAGATTTGAAAAATTTCGACTCTCTTAAAAATTTCGACTCTCTTAATAATAAGTATGAATTTAAAGATGTCGCACCGGAAGAAGCCAAAAAAAAAGTGGCGGTTTATGAATTCAGGCTAAAAAAAGAAAAAGCCCTTTTAAACCTGATAGGCGCCCCTCATTATAAAAAAAATCATAATGAATGGGAAATAATTAAAAATTTTGCGGAAGAAGACAATGGCGAAGATGATTACAACCCTTTTCCCATAAAGGATTATTTCCCACTTCCCTTGTTGGCCCGTTTTTTTAGATATTTAAAAGATTATCGTGAAGGCATAAAAGAACTCCTTTTTTATTTTCACGGGCAGTTTGATGATGATTTCAAGAGATATTTTGAAGTTTATGTGCCTCAAAGGGGTATTGACGATTTTTTTGAAAATTATCCACATATGGCTCCAACCATTGAAAAATTTTTAGCCGCCTACGCCATTAATATTGGCGTTTGCGCTGGATACGACAGGCTGGAAATTAAAAGCAATCAAGATGGCGGGGAAACCTCCTGGAGCAAAGGAATCAAGAAGATACTTGAACATAAAACCTATGGTTATCATGTTCTTTTGCACTACATAGAGTGCTTTATGCGTTCCCACGATGTGAACCTGGTGGGAGACAGATACGTGGATCCTGATAAATATGAAGAAACCTTTTTAGAAATTATCGAAAAAAGAAAGGACAAATTAGAAAACCCTTTGAAAGATCCGGACAAACCGAATAAAGAGCAAGGTAAGAATAGCCAGAAAGATAGCGGGCCAATCCAGAATCTGGCAATTGGAGTGGATATCGGCGCCACATCAATAAAATTTAAAATTTACGAAACAAATGATATATCAGATATTTCACGCTGGAAGCCTTCTTCAGGGGACTCCGAGAGCCGTTGCGGGACTCAAAAAAATCCTTCGGATAAAGATGATAAATATAAGAGTTTGGGGGAATTTGCTCAGAAAATCAAAGAGAACATCGACAAGTTGCTAAAGGATCCCAAAAGATGGGAAAATGTGGCCATAGTCGGGGTATGCTGGCCGGGGGCCATTCGCGCCCAGAAAATTGCCGGGGCATCTGGAATATTAAAATATTTTGATGACAGCGTGGGATCAAACTGGGTCCTGAGAAACAACGTGGAAAGCATCCGAAAATTAAATCTAATCAAAGAGTTGAAGAACAGGTTTCCCGGAGAAGAAAAGATCACCATCGGCATTTGCAATGACGGGTATGCCGAAGCCCTGGCCATCATGGTGGATGATAAAAATGAAAAAAAATATTTTTCCTTAAAAGAGGAAGCACAGTCAAAAGATAAAGCGCCGTTTGATCCCAAATGGGCCATTTTAAAACTTGGGACCGGAACCGCCGGTCAGATTCTCACCCGAAACAGAATTCATGATGGGCTGAACGAATTTGGCAAAATGACTCTCAACGTGTATTTGGAATATCACACCAAACATGATTTGGAGAGCGAAGGAAGTTTTCCCAGGGGCAATGTAAATGATTTTGCATCTTCCAGTCTTCTGCCCAATGTTTTTAAAGAGGTGGCGGAAGAATCTGAAAGCGTTTCAGTTTCAAGCTATGAAGTGGGTATATTGGGGGATTTTTTTCTTGTATCCGGCAACTCGCCGGAGGAATTGATAAAAGAAATAGGGATTGATTGTCTGTATCAAAAGGAATTAGAAAATGTCACTTCAAAGAAAACATTGGAAAGAATATGCAAGGAGAAGGAAAAAGATTTTCGAAAAGTCAATGAAGTTTTAAGCGCGATGGGTTTCGACACCATTTGTCAGCTTATAAACAAAGTAAAAACTATCGGCGGGGAGCGTGTGATCAAGATATTAAACATGCTTAAGGTTACAGGAAAGGATCCTGTGACGTTTCAGTGTAAATGCGACAACTGTTTCGATATTGCCAGGAGATTGCTGAGGGATATTGCTGAAGAAGATGGTGCACATTACAAGAAAAAATTCAAAAAAATCTTCACCATCGCAGGCTCTCTTCTGGCAGACGTGATTATGCTGATCCATGAATACCATAAAATGAACGGCGTGGTTCTTTGCGGTGGTGTGCTTCAAAACAGAACGTCTACGAATGAGATGCTTAAGAGCATCAAGGAACATTTAAAGAAGAAATATTTTGTTCATTTTGCAGATATAGCACAATATGAAAAAGATGCTGAAGACGATTTGATAGGCAAAAAGAGTTTTACAACAATCTATCATAATTTTGAAGAAAATGAAAATGAACAGGGCAAGTATAAGAGGGATGATGACAAGGGTGAGATCGGCACGATATACCACGCCCATATCATCCAAAAATTGATTAACCCGAAATAGCCTGACACGACCCAAACGGATGCCCGGAAGGGCATGGACGAAGGCGAAGAATAATTCGTCTTCGCCCATGCCTTTGGGCAGGAGGACGGCCTAAGCGGTTTTTTCCCGCATGAAAAAGCCGATGGCCAAACACACGCAAAGGCCGATGATCACGGCGGCCATGCCGTGGGGGCCGAGCCCTTTGGGGGAGCTGGCCAGGCCGAAATTGTGGGAAAAGGCGGCGCCGGCGATGAGTCCCATGACAAAGACGGCGGCGTCGCCGTCGCCTTCGCCGGACAGAAAAAGCTGGCGGCCCGGGCATCCCCCGGCCAGGACAAAGGCGAGCCCCGCCAGAAGCATGCCCATGAAGTTCCACAGGGTCTGGGTGTGGGCCACGGGCTGTTTTTCAAAACCGGCGTTGAACTGGCCGAAGATGAGATTGAAGACAAAGGCGGCCGCCACAAGGGCGAGAAGTCCCCAGAGAAGGTGGGTTTTTTTAAACAAAAACAGGTCCCTGAAGGCGCCGATGGTGCAGAAACGGCTTCTTTGGGCCAGAAATCCCACCGCCAGACCGGCCCCGAGGGAAATCAGAAGGGGGGCATACATGGCGCCGGGGCCTTTGACGCTGTAAAAAAGAATTCCGCTTTTTCCCTGTCCTTCCACGGCCGGGAAGACCAGCGCCAGGACCAGCAGGGCCGCCATTAGAATGGGCATGATCCATCCCGCCGCCGTGTATGTGTCCCGGCTTCGGGCCGGGCTGTAGCCGATTTTAAAAAACTGGGTCCCGATAAAAATTCCGGCGACCAGACCGGCGATGCCGGCGATGGCGTTTCCGTCCCCCCCGGCCAGACGAAGCAGCGCCCGCCAGGGGCATCCCAGGAAAACCAGGGCGCCGATCATGGCAAAGGCCCCCAGGACGAATTTCACCATGGGCGCGCTTCCCCCCCTGGGTCGAAACTCCTTGAACAGATAAGCCGCCGCGAAGGATCCCAGCACGAAACCGATGATTTCGGGCCGGACATACTGGACCACCCCGGCCCGGTGAAGGCCCAGCGCGCCCGCGGTGTCCCGCAGGAAGCAGGCCACGCAGACCCCCATGTTTCCCGGATTTCCCATTTTTTGAAGCATGGCGGCCAGAACGCCGATGACGGCGCCCACCAGGATGATTCCCCGTGTTTTTGAAAAAAAGTCGGTCATGTTTTTCTCCTTTTTTGTTTGGAGACGACTGTTTCGGTCCCCAAAAGCTTGTGAAACGAAATTTATTTAAAAAACAATGAGTTGACGAAAGGAGAAAGGGATGAGGACGCCTGGATATGAAACGCCGAAGGGCGAACGGGAAAATAAAAATCGGAAGTCTGAAGCGGCGGATTAAAAAAAACGCGGCATGATTTTATTTTTCGGCGCAAGCGCATGGCTCACAGCCCAATCCCTGTTCCCTGCCAAACCCGGGTGGAATCGTGAGAAACGCTCATGTGAAGCCGAAAAAAAATATCATGATGCGATGCCGAAAATTAAAATGATGTGTCGGAATGTTTGTTTTTGGATTTTTGGAAATGTTCGGTTTTTAAAAAAACAAAAAACGCCGAAACGTCCTATATCAGGGCATGTGGCGCGGTGTCAAGAAAAAATGGGTCAAAACGGGCCGTTTGTCTCCCCCCGGACCCTGAATTCCCGGGTGGTTTCACGCGGGGAGCCGTCTTTTTGGGGAATGAAGCGGCGCTCCAGGAAACGCGCGGTTTCGTTTTTTTCAATGAGAAGAATGGACGAGCCCCGGGTCCCGTATCCCGGGCTTGAAATAAAGACCGGGGACAGCATTTTTTCCCATTCGGGCCCCACGCCGGTTTCGGGAAGGTCTTCGGCAGGGGGAAGGGACCGGTCGCCCAGGGCCTGAAAGACCGCCTCTGTTTTGACTTCATCCCGCGTGAGCATGGGCTTTAAGGCGGCTTTTGCTTTTTTAACCTTGGGCCACGGGGTGTCCAGAATTCGGTTGCTGAGCCCGTAAAAACCCGGGGGAATTTTTTGGGCGCCTTTCCCCCGGGCCGCGGCGCCGTTGGAATAAAACCACGCCTCGTCCCGGTCCCCGACGATGAGATTGAAGCCGTTATGCCGGGGGCCGATTTTTTCCACCCGCGCCATATACTCCCGGGGGCTTTGGCCATCCAGCAGAAAATCTTTCACCAGGTTTCCCCGGGTCGGGGCGTCGGGATTGATGGAGGCGGGGTCCCGGTAGTTGGTGATGGCGGCGAAGGAAAGTCTTTTGTTGACGCCCATCCATGAGCCGCCCCCCGTGAGGTCCCGGCCCCCCAGTATCTGGGGATGATCCTCCCAGAATCCCAAAGGGGCGGCGGGACGCTCATAAAACTCATCCCGGTTGGCCGCCAGGGCCAGGCGGTATTTCGGGTGAGCGTGGTGGGAAAAAACGATCAGACACATTCCTATGCCTTATCTCCCGGGCGCAGCGGCAAAAGGCATGCGATGACGATAAACGCCAGGGCCACGCCCCCGGCCATCATCCAGCCGGGGATGGAGCCGGCCAGGGCCGGATATCCGTCAATCCCGGTGGCGGCGAGGGTGGCCTTTCCCCCGAACAGCTTCTGAAACAAAAAGCCGGACTTCAAAGACCCGTAGGACAGGGTGAATAAAAACGCGCCGACAAGGCCCCCCAGGATGTAAAAAAGCGCGTCCCGGCGACGGGCCCCGGCCGCCGCAAGGCCGGTTCCCGGGCAGAACCCGGACAGGGACCACCCGAGCCCCAGAAGGCATCCCCCGGCCACGACCCCCACATAGGAGGCCTTGACGCTGAGATGGGAATTTCCCATGACGCCCGCGCCCATGAGAGAAAAGAGCGCCAGGCTGCTGATCCCGATGCCGAAAAGGATGGCTTTCATGAGGTGAAGGTCCTTGAGCCTGAGCATGTTGATGATTTTTTCAGGATCGGCGGCCCCGGCCCTTTCCAGAACAAACCCGAACAGCCCCCCGATGACAATGGCAAGAATGATCGACATGGCGTTATTCCCCCCTTTTTTTGTAAAACAGGATGGAAAAAGGAACCGCCGCCAGAAAGGCGCCGGCGGCGAAAAGATAACCGCTGATGGCGGTCTGCATCATGCCGCTCATCATATGGCCGCTGGTGCATCCCCCGGCCAGACGCGCCCCGAAAAGCGACAGTATCCCGCCGATAAAGGCCCAGGCATAGCGTTTCGCCCGGGAATCGCCGAAGCGCTCTCTCCAGACCCCGGGAACGGCGCGCTCCGAACGGTCCGGCCGGGTCTTCCGAAGGGCAAAGGACACAAAACCCCCCAGCGCCATGGCCAGGACGAACACAAAGCTGTAGTTCAGTGGATGGCGGGCGTTTTTGGCGTATTTGCCCCCGCTTTTGCCCAGGTAGGCGTTGGGGCTGGAGTAGCCGGATTTGGCGTTTTTATCCGCCGTGATCAAATCGTTTGACGCCATGTCCCAGATGATGGCGTCGAAGATGACAAACTGGGTGGACACCCCGATGGGTTTGACCGCCAGGACCGCGATGAAAAACACCGCGCCCAGGGCCGCTCCCCCGGTGAGCCACCCCCAATGTTTCGCTGAAACCGAATGTGTCATGATTTTAGATTCCTCCAAAACGGCAAAAAGTGAAAAGATGGTATTTTTTGAATCGTCCGCCAGGGCGTGAGCGCGGGCGACCGGCTTTTTTGAGTGATGAAAATCCCGTTGATTCGGACCCGGGATCATGGTAATTCTTTTAAAAGCACATTACGGATTTTTTTTCCATAAAAAAAAGCAAAAACAAGAAAGCGGGGCCAGGATCATGAATTTTGAAATCAGGATCGGATACCGGCCGGGGGTGATCGGACGGGTGTGTTTTCTCCATGCCGTCTATTATGCCGGGGAATGGAATTTCGGCCATGTGTTCGAGGCCGGGGTGGCGGTGGAGCTGGCGGATTTCATCGAGCGCCACGACCCCTCCAGGGACCGGATATGGACCCTGGACGCGGATGGCGAGATTGAGGGCTCCATCGCCATCCAGGGGTCCCGGGACGGGGAGAGCCGGGCCTGGCTGAGGTGGTTTATTGTTTCGGACCGCCTCAAGGGAAAGGGCGCCGGTCGGCGTCTCGTTGAGCGGGCCGTTTCATTTTCCAGGGAAGCGGGATTTGAAAAAGTCTCCCTCTGGACGTTTCAGGGCCTTTCAGCGGCGAGACATCTGTATGAGCGCTTTGGATTCAGGCAGGTGGAGGAAAAACCGGGAAGCCGGTGGGGAAGGACGGTGAATGAGAGGCGCTTTGAGCTGGATTTGACAGCATCGTAAAAAATCCGATCTGCCGCGTTGTGGCTCTTTTTTATTCGTTCGGCATACTTACATGTATCCTCGCTCACAAAAAAGCCCCACGCCTTGTATATCGAATTTTTTACGACGCTGTCCCGGGATTT
Source organism: Candidatus Desulfarcum epimagneticum (assembly GCA_900659855.1). NCBI lineage: Bacteria > Pseudomonadati > Thermodesulfobacteriota > Desulfobacteria > Desulfobacterales > Desulfobacteraceae > Candidatus Desulfarcum > Candidatus Desulfarcum epimagneticum. The sequence continues at coordinate 175,611 of CAACVI010000045.1, read as the reverse complement.
TTTTCAGTCCCGGTTGATGATGGCGGCCATATAGCCCGCGCCGAATCCGTTGTCGATGTTCACCACGGCCACGTTGGAGGCGCAGCTGTTGAGCATCCCCAAAAGCGCCGCCAGGCCGCCGAAGCCGGCCCCGTACCCCACGCTGGTGGGAACGGCGATGACCGGCCGGGACGTCATGCCGGCGACCACGCTGGGCAGCGCCCCCTCCATGCCCGCCGCCACCACCAGAACCGAGGCGGCGGCGATTTTTTCCCTGTGGGCGAAAAGCCGGTGGATTCCCGAGACCCCCACGTCGAAGACGGACTCCGTCCGGTTTCCCATGGCCCGGGCCGTGATCAGCGCCTCTTTGGCCACGGGAATGTCCGAGGTCCCGGCCGAAATCACCAGCACGTCGCCCCGGCCCCCGGCCGCTTTTTCCTCCATGCCCTGTTTTTTCCACACGATCATCCGGGAGTCTTCGTCATAGGACGCGCCGGGAAAGCGGGTTTTGATCTTTTCCGCCTTCCCGGGGGCCACACGGGTCGCCAGGCACACGTTTTCCTGCGCCGTTATTTTTTCCATGATTCCGATGATCTGCGCGGATGTTTTTCCCTCTCCGAAGATGACTTCGGGAAATCCCTTGCGAATGCTTCGGTGATGGTCTATATGGGCGTAGTTGATGTCTTCATAGGACATGGAGATGAGTTTTCGGGAGGTTTCATCCAGGGACGCTTTTCCCGACGCGAAATTTTCAAGCTCTTTTTTTAAAAGATCGATATTCATAATTGATAAACTCGTAAAAAAGTTTGGGATGGCTAAGTTAAAAATAAGCGCCGCGACGCGTTTTTTTTACGACGCCATCGTAATTGATTTAAGTTCCTTTTCGGGAGGTTCAAATGAAAGTTGTGGCGCTTATTCCGGCCCGGTTCGCCTCAACCCGGTTCAGGGGCAAGCCCCTGGCCGAAATCGCCGGCAAACCCATGATCCGGATGGTGTGCGAGCGCGTGGCGGCGGCCCGCCTTGTCTCCGAGACGGCGGTGGCCACTGACGACCCCCGGATCCGCGACGCGGTGACGGCGTTCGGGGGCCGGGTGGTCATGACATCCCCTGAAAGCCGTTCCGGAACGGACCGGCTTTCCGAGGCGGCCGATAAAATGGGGCTCAAAGACGACGACATTGTCGTCAACGTCCAGGGCGACCAGCCCCTGGTTCATCCGGACTGCGTCAACGAGGTGGTGGAGCCGTTTTTTTCCGATCCGGGTCTGGGCATGAGCACCCTGGCCTTTAAAATCGTCAATAAAAGGGAAACACACGATCCCAAGGATGTCAAGGTGGTCTTTGACAGCCGGGGGAACGCCCTTTATTTTTCGCGGTCCCCCATTCCCCATGGCCGGGACACGGAATGCGATATGTTCAAACACCTGGGGATCTACGCGTACACCCAAAAGTTTTTGAAAGAGTTCGCCGCGTTTCCCCCGGGGAGGCTGGAGGACATTGAAAAGCTGGAGCAGCTCCGGGCGCTGGAGCAGGGCCGCCGCATCCGGGTGGTGGTGACCCGCCACGACTCCCCCGAGGTGGATCTTCCCGAGGACATCGCCCGGATTGAGCGCGCCATGGAAAAAGAGCCGCTCACTCCCCGCCGGTGATCTCGGTTTCGATGATGTCCTCCCGGGATTTTGCGTCCCCGTCGTTTCCAGGGGGCGGGGACAGCATTTTTTTGATCTGATTCGTCTCCTGCTTTTGAAAGTAAAGGTCGCTTTGGATGTCGTCGATTTTGGATATGTCATTTCGAATCGAGTCCATCTGTATTTTCACCCGCCCCATTTTTTTCTCAATGGTTGTGAAGCGTTTTTGGATGAAGGCGATTTTGTCGATTTCTTTGCCAAGGGTCTCAACCTGGGCCGCCGTCTCCTCCATCCGGCCCATCCGGTCCTTGAGGGAATCCAACCGGCCCTTGAGAGCGCTTATCCGGCCTTTGAGGGAGGAGTCCACCTGGCTCTTGAGGGCATCCACCTGGCCATTAAGGGAATCCACCTTGCCCTTGAGGGAATCCATCCGTCCCTGGTTTTCTTCCAGCGCCCCGCGCAGCGCCTGGGCGGCCTTTGATATTTCCTCCCGCAGGTCTTTTTTGTTCGCCTTGTCGGCGGCGAGGGAAGAGATGTCGGCCTGGGCCAGGGCCAGCTCGTCGGACATGTCTTTGAGCCGCCTGGAGGCGGATTCCAGACCATCGGCCAGTTCGCCGGCCATTCGGCCGGCCCGCTCATCCATTTGGCCGGCCGCCTCACGCATTTTTAAAACAGCGTCTTTCAGCCCCTTTCCAAGGGCCGCGATCTCGGTCTGTGTTTTTTCCCGCAGGTCTTGAAATTCTTTTTTGGGGGCGTACAGGGACCGCGCTTTGTAAAGCCCCTGGTTCAGAAGGGACAGGGCGGATTTTGTTTTTTTATCCCGCGCCTTTGACGCCTTTTGATCGGATTCGACGCGTTTTTCCAAAGCGTCCTGCCGGGCGGCCAGGTCGGTCAGGCCGGCTTCAAAGTTTTGGGACAGGGTCTGGGACTCCTTTTCACCGGCGCTGTGAATGTCGCCCAGTCTGGCGGACAGGATCCGGTGGCCCAAAAAAGACAAAACGATGATGACCAGCGCGAAGGCGATGGACAAAAAGGCGACGGTTCGTTTGAGGCTCTGGAGCCCGGCCCCGGCCAGGCCGCCTTTTGAAAAAGAGCCCAGGCCTTCATCGTCGCCCATTCCGATAATCAGATCCATGTCGTTTTTCCGGCTCATTTCCGTTTACTCCCACTCAATGGTTCCAGGGGGTTTGGAGGTGATGTCGTAAACCGCCCGGTTGATCCCGTCGACCTCGTTGATGATCCGGTTTGAGATTTCGGCCAGGAGATCATGGGGAAGCCTGGCCCAGTCGGCGGTCATGGCGTCTTTGCTGGTCACGGCGCGGATGGCCGCGATGTGGTCATAGGTTCTTTTGTCGCCCATGACCCCGACGGTCTTGATCGGCAGAAGAACCGCGAACGCCTGCCACAGCTTTCGGCCATATTTATTTTTTTCGATTTCGTCAAGCAAAATCGCGTCCACTTTTCTGAGCAGAGACAGCTTTTTCTGCGTCACGGCGCCCATGATCCGGATGGCCAGCCCCGGCCCCGGGAAGGGGTGGCGCCATATCAGGCCCTCGTCCAGCCCCAGCTCCAGGCCCAGTTCCCGGACCTCGTCCTTGAAAAGGGAGTTTAAGGGCTCGATGAGCTTGAGTTTCATCCGTTCGGGCAGCCCCCCCACATTGTGATGGGATTTGATCACGGCGCTGGGGCCGCCGTGGGCCGATTTGGATTCGATGACGTCCGGGTAGATGGTTCCCTGGGCCAGGAACTCAACGCCTTTGATTTTTTGGGCCTCGGCCTCAAAGACATCCACAAAAATCCGGCCGATGATCTTTCTCTTTTTTTCAGGATCGGTCACTTTGGAAAGCGCGGATAAAAATTTGCGTTTGGCGCTGACGAGCCGGATTTTCGACGCGATGTTTTTTTTAAAGGTTTTTTTCAGATCCAGCGCCTCGTTTTCCCTCAAAAGCCCGTTGTCGATGAAGACGCAGGTGAGCCGGCTCCCGATGGCCGCCTGGACCAGAGACGCGGTCACAGACGAGTCCACCCCGCCGCTGAGTCCCAGGATGACCTTTTTGTCCCCGACTTTTTCCCGGATTTTTTCAATGGAATCGGCGGCGAACTTCTTCATGGTCCACGACGGCTCGCAGCCGCACACGTCAAAAATAAAACGGCGCATGATTTTGACGCCGTCCGGGGTGTGGGCCACCTCGGGGTGAAACTGAAGCCCGTATATCTTTTTTTCCGGGTTCTCCGCCGCCGCTATTTTTGTGTTCCGGGTGAGCGCGATGGCTGAAAACCCCCTGGGCAGCGTTTCGATGGAATCGCCGTGGCTCATCCAGCACCGGGTGTCCCGGACGTCTTTTAAAAGAGAGCCTTTTTCCCGGATGATGAGATCGGCCCGGCCGTACTCTCTTTTTTCGGACCGTGTCACCTCTCCGCCCATCGCCAGGGCCAGAAACTGCATGCCGTAGCAGATGCCCAGGATGGGAATCCCCATCTCCAGAACGGCTGTGTCCATTTGAGGGCTTTCGTCCTCATAGATGCTGGAAGGCCCCCCGGAAAGGATGATGCCGTCGGGTTTCATGGCCGCCACCTCGGCGGCCGTGATGTCCGGGGGCTCGATGCGGCAGTACACACGGTTTTCCCGCACGCGCCTTGCGATGAGCTGGTTGTACTGGGAGCCGAAATCAATCACTAAAATCATAAACGCCTCTTTGATGTTTTTTGGGGGAAATCGTTTGCCTAAATTTTATAAATATGTTAAATATTAAAAAAAAGTCAACCATTCTTTTTTATTAAGCCGTTTTTTTATCTTACTATGACCGGCGGACTGAAATCGCCGGGGAGGAACACATCAGACATGTATGAAAGCGCGGATCTTCGAAAAGGCCTTAAACTGGAAATAGACGGGGACCCCTATGTGGTGGTCCAGTTTTCATTTGTGAAGCCCGGAAAGGGACAGGCCCTTTACAAATGCAGACTCAAAAACATGATCACGGGCGTTCAGTTCGACAAGACATTCAGGTCCGGGGACAAGTTTGGAAAGCCCGATCTTGAGGAGGTGGAAATGGAATACCTGTACTCCGAAGGGGATCAGCTCTGTTTCATGAACACCGCCAACTATGAGCAGGAATACCTCGACAAAGAGCATGTGGGGGAGGCCGGGCATTTTTTGAAGGAAAACACGGTCTGCCAGGTTCTTTTTTTCGAAAGCCGCGCCATTGGTTTGTCGCTTCCCAACTTTGTGGAGCTTGAAATCATCAAAACCGAGCCCTGGGCCAAAGGAGACACCGCCTCCGGGGATTCAAAGCCCGCCACCCTTTCCACCGGCCATGTTCTGAATGTGCCTCCCTTTGTGGAGGAAGGGGAGACGGTGCGCATCGACACCCGGACCGGGGAATATGTGGAGCGGGTGAAAAAATAGCCCAGTCAGACAGGGGGGGAAATCGATATGAAAACCGCCGAAGACATGATACGGGAAAAGGGGGGGAAGCTCATCTCCATCCCCCTCGACGCCTCCATCCATGAGGCGCTGGCGCTGATGGCCGAAAACAATGTCACGTCCGTTCTGGTTTCCAAAGACGGCGTGATTGAAGGCATATGGACCCAAAGGGACCTGGCCCGCAATATGCTGGAGGAGGGATTCGACCCCCAAAAATCCAGGGTGGGCGATCATGTCGCCCGGATCCCGCCCGTCTCCCCCCACACCGCCTCCATTGAGGCCCTTTTGAAAACATTCGCCAGGTCCGACTCCCGTTACCAGCTCATTGAAAAGGACGGCCGCCACATCGGCCTGGTTTCCGAAAGCGACATCATCTGGCATCTGTTTCCCAAAAAAGCCAGGGATTACGCCAGTCTGTTCGAGCATGTGGGGTGCGGGGTCTATATCAGCAGCAAGGAGGGAAAGTTTATTGACGCCAACAAGGCCATGCTGGATATGCTGGGATATGACAGCAAGGAGGAGTTCCTTGAAATCGATATCGCCCGGGAACTGTATGTGAACCCCGGGGATCGTCTTTTCTTTCAAAAAATCATTGAGCGGGACGGGATCGTCATTGATCACGAGGTGGAGTTCAAACGCCGGGACGGCCGTCCCATTTCGGTCCTGCACACGGGCCATGTCCGCTATGGCCAGAATGGAAAAATACTGGGCTACGAAGGCATCAATGTGGACCAGACCCAGAGAAAGGAGATGGAAAAAGAATTGAGGGAGGCCCATGATTTTTTGAACAAAATCGTGCAGAACTCTCCCAACGCCATCATGGCCGCCGACATGAAGGGCAACATCATCATCTGGAACAGCGCCGCCGAGGAGATGCTGGACTATCGGGCGAAGGATGTGATCGGAAAACTCAACATCCGCAAGGTGTATCCCGAGGGAATCGCGGTGAAAATCATGCGGCGGCTCCGGGCCGAAAGCGACGGGGGCGCGGGCATTTTGAAATCTTATCCCCTGATCGCCGTGCGAAAGGACGGCGGGGTGGTGGAGGGCAACCTTTCCGCGGCCCTGATCTGCGACGAAAAGGGGGCCGAGATCGCCAGCGTGGGGGTGGTGGTGGATTTAAAAGAGCGCCTTGAGATGGAAAGGCGGCTGCGGGACACACAAAAACAGCTGCTTCAGTCGGAAAAGCTCGCCGCCATGGGGCGTTTGACCTCCCAGGTGGCCCACGAGCTGAACAACCCCCTTTACGGCATCATGAACACCCTGGAGCTTTTGAAAACCGAGATTTCCCTGGAAAACAAGCGCAGAAAGATACTGGAGATGGCCCTTTCCGAGATCATGCGGCTGTCTGAGATGATCCGGAAAATGCTTACTTTTTCCAGGCCCGACCAGGAGCTGAAAGAGGAGATCGACATCAACCAGGGCCTGGACGAGATTGTGATTTTGCATGAAAAACAGCTCCGCGAAAACAATATCGCCGTGTCCTGCGATTTCGACAAGGGCCTGCCCCGGGTTCACGCCTCTAAAAATCAGCTCAGGCAGGTGTTTTTAAACCTGATCTCAAACGCCCGGGACGCCATGCCCCAGGGCGGGACCCTTTCCATCTCCACATTTTCCGACAAAGAGGCCGCGCGCGTCAGATTCAAAGACACCGGCCTGGGGATTCCTCCCCAGAACATCGCCAAGGTGTTCGACACCTTTTTCACCACCAAAGACAGCCTGAAGGGCGTGGGGCTCGGCCTGTCCGTGTGTTATGGATTCATGAAGGACCACGGCGGAGACATCCTTGTGGAAAGCGAGCCCGGGGCCGGCGCCGCCTTTACCCTGGTGTTGCCCCTCCCGAAAAAAACCCCCTGATCCGGCCCCTTCGCCCGCCCGTTCCCCCGCCCCCGGCAAGCCCTTTCGGGCGGGGGCTTTCTTTTTTTTGATCCCTGTTTCGACCCCCGCTCTCCTATGCGCCGTTTCGGCGTTTTTTGTCTCCCGGGTTTTTTGTTGACAAATTTTAAAAACTATAATAACTATAAAATCTATAAAGTTTAAAAACAAGAATAATCCGCTAAACGCTATTTGCTTGATTTTTAAGAAATAAAAAAAAATCAAAAAAGTTCTTGACAAGAATAAAATTCTATAATAGTCATAAAAACCATAAAATTAAGGAGGATTCAAGTGGACGACATACTCACGGTGGTAAAGGCGGCCAAACATTGCAATGTCTCACCCAAGACCATCATCAACTGGATAGACTCAGGCAACATCGAGGCTTACAAGACCGTGGGGGGGCACCGGCGGATCAAAAAAACCGATCTGGAGCGTTTTATGCGCAGGCAGGGGATTCCCATCCCCGACGACCCGGACACGTCTGAAAGAAAGAGAATTCTGGTGGTGGATGATGATCCCATCATCGTGGAGACCATTGTTCAGGCCCTGGAGGAGGACGAGGCCGATTATGAGGTGATATCGGCCTCGGACGGTTTTGAGGCGGGGCTTCAGATCAATCATTTCAAGCCCCATGTCATGATACTGGACATCATGATGCCGGATATCAAGGGATATGAGGTGTGCGAGAAGATCAAATCGTCCCCTGAGACCCGAAACACCAAGATCATTGTGCTGTCGGCCTACCTGGATGATGAGAAATTCAATGAAATGAAAAAACACGGCGCCGACGCCTGCTTTTCAAAACCCCTTCCCCTGGACCGGCTGCGCCGGGAGGTGGCGGGATTTTTGAAAGACGGGGAATGATCCGGACATCAGGGCGAAACAGCCGCGGAACAGGAGGGGGTTATGGGATTAAAAGAAGCGCTTGGAAAGAAAAAATTCGTGGTGACATCCGAGATCCAGTCCCATGTGGAGCAGGAGCCCGAAAGACTGATTGAGAGCTTAAAGGGCGTCCGGGGCCGGGTGGATGGATATTCCGTGTCCGAGGTGGAGATCGAGGGCGTGGTGGGCGATTCCATCAAAACCTGCGGTCTTTTGAAGGAAAACCGCTTCGATGCCATTTACCAGACCACCACCCGGGACAAAAATCGCCTGGAGCTTCAAAAAGACCTGGTGGGCGCCCATGAGGCCGGGGTGGAGAATCTCCTGGTGTTCACTGAAGATTACCGCATCACCGGCGACAGTCTTCAGGAGATGATGTTTTTTCATGTGGACGCCGGAAAATTGTCATCGGTCCTGGAGCACATCACCCAGGGCCATGCCATTGACGGAAAGGCCCTGGACTCCAAAGCCGATTTCACCCTGGGCTCGGGGGTGGAGTCGGGATGGGGAAAAAATGTGCCGGACCTGGAGCTTAAGGAGATGGAGGAGATGACCAGGATCGGGGCCGGGTATTTTTTGACCACCCCGGTTTTTGATCTGGACAAATTTGAAAAATTCATGAAACACGCCAATCCCTTCCAGGTGCCGGTGATCGCCGAGGTTATGATACTGAGAACGGCCGGCATGGGGCGATTTTTGAACCGGCACTTAAGACCGGGGCTGGTTCCGGACTGGGTCATCAAAAAGCTGGCCCGGGCAAAGGACAGGGAGAAGGCCAGCCTGGAGCTTTTCGCCGACACGATCAAGGGGCTGAAAGATTTATGCCAGGGCGCCCACATCATTTCCATCGGGGGCGAGGAGAGGCTGAGCCGCTACCTGGACGCGGCCCATTTGAAATAATTTCGTTCGCCGGCGGACCCGGTCTCGGCCATTATTCACCCGCGCGCGGCCGCGCGCGGCGTAAAAGGAGCGCCGTATTTTGGAAAAGATACCGTTGATCATCGATGGAAAAAATATATCGTGCAAGGCAGGCGCCAGCGTGCTCGACGCGGCCCGGGAAAACGGAATCGACATTCCGTCCCTTTGCCATCACCGAGCGCTCAAGCCCTTCGGCGCCTGCCGGCTGTGTCTGGTGGAGGACAAAAAAACCGGTCGGCTCATGGCGTCATGCGTCACCCCGGCGGCCCGGGACATGGAGCTTCTCACATCCACCCCGAGAGTGATCAAACGCCGGAAGGACATCGTCCGGCTCATGATCGCCGAGCATCCGGAGTCCTGCCTGGTCTGCGACAAGGGAAACCGCTGTGAGCTTCGGAGGATCGCGGCCCAGCTTGGGGTGGGGGAGGCCGGTCTTTACGCCATGCCCAATCACAGCCCCATTGAGCAGGCCAATCCCTTCATTTCCCGGGATTTGTCCAAATGTGTGCTTTGTGGAAAGTGCGTTCGCGCCGACCATGAGCTGGTGGTGGTCGGGGCCATCGATTACCATCTGAGGGGATTCAAATCCCGGCCCGCCGCCCTTCATGACGGTCCTTTGGAAAGCTCGGAGTGCGTCTTTTGCGGCGCCTGCGTGTCCATGTGCCCCACCGGCGCTTTGTTTTCGCCTTCCTGGTTTGTGGGAACCCCTGAAAAAGAGTCCGTGTCCATCTGCGGGTTCTGCGGCGTGGGATGCAATCTGACCCTGGGGGTTTCCGGAGGACGGGTGGTGGAGGCGGGCCCGGCCCATATCGAAAAGAGCGTCAACGACGCCACCTCCTGCGTCCGGGGGCATTTCGCCCATGATTTTTTAAACTCTCCCGACCGGCTCGAAGAGCCCCGGATTCGAAAAGACGGTGATCTGACGCCGGTTTCCTGGGACGAGGCCGCGGGGTTTGTGGCCCGGCGGCTCCTTGAAATCCGGGAGCAAAGCGGTGGGGACAGCGTGGCTTTCCTGGGGTCTTCCAAGTGCTCCAATGAGGAGAATTACCTCTTTCAGAAAATAGCCCGGCTCATTGTGGGAACCTCCCACATCGACAACGGCGGCTACATGGGCGGAAGGCGGTTTTTAAGCCTCATTGAAGGCCGGACGGACCCCATGAGGCGGTTTGATTTTTTCGCAGGCCCCCTTTCAGGCCTTGAAAAGGCCGAGGCGGTGTGGGCCATCGGCGCGGACCCCGGCCATTTGACGCCGGTGGCCGGCTATTGTCTGAGGCGGGGCGCCTCCCGGGGCGTCCCCATTGTCCTGTCCGGACCCGTCCCGACCGATCTCGCCGACTTCGCCACGCTCCAGGCGCCGCCCCCCGACTCGAGAAAGGGCGGCTACCCGGCGCTGATTCGGGCGGTCTCAGCCGAGCTGATCCGGCGCCGGGCCTATGACGAGTCGTTCATTGACCGCTTCACAAAGGGGTTCGCCGACTTTCGGGACCCCCTTCTGACCCCGGACATGGACGTTTTGGCCCGAATGTCCGGCCTGGACGCCGATGTCGTCAAGTCGGCCGCGGACCTTCTTGAAAACAGGAAGATCGCCTTTGTCATCGGCGAGAACCTGGCCATGGAAAAGCGAGGCGTCGAGGCCCTGGAGGCCCTTTTGAATCTGGCGGTCATGACCGGAAGCATCGCGCACGAGGGCGCCGGGTTCTATCTTCTGGCCGGCGAAAACAACATGGTGGGGGCCTGGGACATGGGCGCCGTTCCCGACGCTCTTCCGGGCCGCCGTCTTTTGTCCGATGATTCGGCCCGGAAAATGTGGGAGGAGGCCTGGGAGGGCCGGATTTCGTCTGAGCCGGGGCTCGACATGGCTCAGATAGTGGAGGCGGCGGAGAAAGGGAAAATCAAAGCCATGTATGTCATGGGGGAAAATCCCTTAAGAAGCCTGCCGGACCAGGACCGGGTTTTAAAGGCGTTTGAGAAAATCGATTTTCTGGCGGTCCAGGACATACTGGACAATGAGACCGTGAGGCTCGCCCATGTGGCGCTGCCGGGCGCGGCTTTTGCCGAAAAATCCGGAAGCTTCACCAATATGGAAGGCGCCCGGCAGGTGTTTTCCGCCGCGGCGATTCCCCCGGGCCGGGCCATGCCCGACCTGGAGATCCTGGGCCGGGTGGCTGAAAAGATGGGGTGGCCCGGGCTCAGGGTTTCCGACGCCCAGGTCAGGGATGAGATCGAGAAGGTTCTGGGGGTCAACGGCCGTTTTATCTGGACCCGGGAAAAAGGCAAATCCCCCGGGGCCGCGCGGGAAGAGAGCCGGGTCCCCTTCGCGCCCTGCCCGCCGCCCTCCGACGGCTTCCCGGAGGCGAACGGCGACGGGGATTTTCCCCTCACCGCCTTTCTGGTTTTCCGGCGCTTTCATTTGGGGTCCGGGACCCGCACGTCCCGTTCGGCGCGGATTTCGGAGTTCAACGCCGGGGGCGACATCGGGATTTCTTCCAAAGACGCCCTTGAGCTGGGCCTGGATGACGGCGATATGGCCCGGGTGACATCTGAAAACGGGCGTGTGAGTCGGCGGGTCCGGGTGAGCGCGGACGCCCCGGCCGGCACGGTCCTGGTTCCCCGGGGATTTTTTGGCAATGACGCCGTCAATCTGACGGGCCTGACCCGCCTTTTCTCCCCGGAGGGGGAGAGCTGGACATCATGCCGGGTCCGGGTTGAAAAAATGTGAATGTTAAAAAAAAGGAATATCCATGAGCGCCAACGACACGCTTGACTGGGAAAAATTCAACGAGATCGTCGAGTCCCGAAAAGAGGAGAAATGGAGCCTGATCCCGCTTCTCCAGGAGATTCAGGAGCATTTCGGCTATATTCCGCCGGAAACCATCGAGCCCGTCGCCAAAGCCCTTCACATGCGTCCGAGCCGGGTCCAGGGCGTGATCACCTTTTATTCGGGATTCAGCCTGAAGCCCAAGGGAAAATGCGTGGTGAGGGTGTGCCGGGGAACGGCGTGCCATGTCAAGGGAGGTCGGGGAATACTTCGGATGATCAAAAACGATCTGAATCTTGAGGAGGGGCAGACCAGCGAGGATTTCAGTTTTACCCTTGAGACGGTGGCCTGCCTGGGCGCCTGTTTTCTGGCTCCCACCATGATGACCAATCGGGATTATTACGGCAAGCTTTCTCCAAAAAAGGTTTCCAGCGTATTGAACCAGCACCGGAAAGACAAGGGGGATGATTAAAAGAGATGGGAAAACTTACATCCGTCGGCCGTCTTGAATGGCTGCGAAACAAAATGCGCGCCCGGGAGTCCGACGGCAAAACAGTGGTTCAGGTCTGCATGACGGGATGCCGGGCGTACGGCGCCGCCGAAGTCAAAGACGCCATTGACAGGGAAGTGAAAAAACGCGGCCTGGCCGGAGAGGTGGAGGTCCGGGAAACCGGCTGCCACGGATTTTGCGCCAAGGCCCCGGTTCTGGCCATCGAGCCCCTTGGCGTTCAATACCAGGAGGTGGATCCGGAAGACGCCGCTGAAATCGCGGGAGAAACCCTTGCGGAAAAGAGGCTCATCGACCGCCTGGCATACCGGGATACCCAGACCGGCAAACCCATCTATTACCGGAGCCAGATTCCTTTTTATATGAGGCAGGAAAGACGGGTTCTGGCGAACTGCGGTCGGATCGATCCCAAAAAGACCGGGCATTACATCGCCGCCGGCGGCTTCAAGGGCATTGTCCGGGCGTTGACCCAGATGACCCCCGGGGAGGTGATCGAAGAGGTCCTGGCCGCCAAACTCAGGGGCCGGGGCGGCGCCGGTTTTCCCACGGGGCTTAAATGGCGTTTCGCCCGTCAGGCCCCGGGCCGGCCGAAATATATCATCTGCAACGCGGACGAGGGGGACCCCGGGGCCTTCATGGACCGGGCCATGCTGGAAGGCGATCCCAACGCGGTGATCGAGGGAATGATGATCGGGGCCTACGCCATCGGCGCGACCTACGGCTATATATATGTGAGGGAGGAATACCCCATCGCCGTGGATCATCTGAGCCTGGCCATTGACCAGGCCAATGAGCTGGGCCTTTTGGGGGAGAACATCCTGGGGACGGGATTTGATTTTCATCTGTCTTTGAAAATGGGGGCCGGCGCCTTTGTGTGCGGCGAGGAGACGGCGCTGATGGCCTCCATTGAGGGAAAGCGCGGCATGCCCTCGGCCCGCCCCCCGTTTCCGGCCCAGTCGGGCCTGGACCAAAAACCGTCCAACATCAACAATGTGGAGACGCTGGCCAATGTTCCGCTCATCATCAACAAAGGCGCCGAGTGGTACGGCGAGGTGGGGACCGAGCAGAGCCGGGGCACCAAGATATTCTCCCTGGCCGGCAAGGTGAACAACACCGGGCTGGTGGAGGTGCCCATCGGCGTCACCGTCAAAGAGGTGATCTTCGACATCGGCGGCGGCATCCCCAAGGGAAGACAGTTCAAAGCGGTTCAGATGGGGGGGCCTTCCGGGGGATGCGTGCCGCCCCGGCATCTGAATCTGTCCATCGATTATGACACCCTCCAGCGAATCGGGGCCATCATGGGCTCCGGCGGAATGGTGGTCATGGATGAAAACAACTGCATGGTGGAGATCGCCCGGTTCTTTTTAAGCTTCACCCAGTCCGAGTCATGCGGAAAATGCGTCCCGTGCAGGCTGGGCACCACCCAGCTCCTGGAGACTTTGACCCGGATCACGTCCGGAAAAGGCCGCCTTGAGGATATCGAGGCCATCAAGGAGCTGGGGGAGACCATCACCGAGGCCTCCCTGTGCGGTCTGGGCCAGACCTGCGCCAAACCCGCCCTTTCCACGCTGAAGTATTTCGTTAAGGAATACGAGGAGCACATACTGGAAAACCGCTGCGCCGGGGCGGTGTGCGACTCCATGGTCATATCCGCGTGCCAGCACGCGTGCCCGGCCGGAATCGATGTCCCCAACTACGTGGCCGCCATCGCCCGGGGCCGTTATGAAACGGCGGTGGACATCATTCGGGAAAGAAATCCCTTTCCGGCGGTTTGCGGGCGCATATGCGTCCATCCCTGCGAGTTCAAATGCCGCCGGGGGGAGCTGGACGACCCGGTGGCCATCCGAAGCCTGAAGCGTTTCGCCTCGGACTGGTATTTTAAAAACATCGGGCCGGCGGCCGAGCCGTTTCCGGTTTCAAAGGATGAAAAAGTCGCCGTGGTGGGCGCGGGACCCGCGGGTTTGACCTGCGCGTATTTCCTGGCTGAAATGGGCTACCGGACCACCGTGTTCGAGGCCGGGGGAGTCGGGGGCGGGATGCTGGGCATGGCGGTCCCGGAATTTCGTCTGCCCCGGGAGGTGATCGATATGGAGGTCGCCCACATTCAGAGCCGGGGGGTCGACATCCGCTGTCATTCCCCTGTAGACGCCAAGCATACGGTCAACGACCTCATGAGCGAGGGATACCGGGCCGTGTTCATCGCCGCCGGCGCCCAGGCCAGCAAACACATCGGCATCCCCGGGGAATCCGAGGAGCTGGAAAACCTGCATTACGGCCTGAGCTATCTGGGCCGGGCCAAAGAGCGGGACGATTTCAGCCTGTCGGGCTCGGCCATCGTCATCGGCGGCGGCAACGTCGCCATCGACGTGGCGCGAACCGCGCTCAGGGCCGGGGCGTCCGACGTTCAGGTGTTCTGCCTGGAGCCCAGGGATGAAATGCCCGCCTGGGAAAAGGAAACCCTGGAGGCCCTGGATGAGGGAATCGTTCTCAATCCGTCGTGGTCTCCCATTGAGATCGTCCATGAGGGCGGCCGGGCCTCAGGCGTCAAATTCAGCCGCTGTGTGAGTGTGTTTGACGAGGGCGGGGCCTTTAACCCGGTGTGCGATGAGAGTCAGAATCAGTTTGTGGAGGCCGAGCATATTTTCATTTCCATCGGACAGGCCCAGGACATGTCCTTTCTGTCCGAGGACGGGCAGCTGGAAAGGGCGCTTTGGGGCGCCCTGTCGGTGGATGAGAACACCCTTTCCACCAATGTGCCCGGCGTGTTCGCCGGCGGGGACTTCACCACGGGCCCCACCTTTGTGATACGGGCCATCGCCTCGGGCAGACGGGCGGCCCTGGCCATTGACAAGCATTTAAGGAAGGACGACAGCCGGGTGGAGATTGTGGATGAAAAGACTTCCATGGCTATGGAGGACGAAGGACTGGCCCTGGACGGCGAGGCGGCCGAGGATCAGCCCAGGGTGGAGGTGGATATGGAAAGCGCCGATGACAGGGTCCAGGACTTCCGGGAAGTGGAGAAGGGATTTTTAGGCGAAAAACAGGCCCGGGAAGAGGCCATGCGGTGCCTGAGATGCGATCTGGAAAAAGAATAGGAGACCATACAATATGATCCGGTCCATTACAAAACCAAAAACCGATGAGGAGATCGACCGGCTTTTGAGCGGGTCGGGACGAATTTTTATAATCGGCTGCGGCACATGCGTGACGCTCACCCGGACAGGGGGGGCCGATGAGGTCCTGGCCATGAAAGAAAAGCTCGCCGGGGCGGGGCGGATGATCACCGGGGATGTGGTCCTGCCGGTGGCGTGCGACAACCTGACCGGCGACATCCTTTTGGAATTCGGGGAAAAAATCCGGCAGGCCGACGCCCTTTTGATCATGACCTGCGCCTTCGGGGTCCAGAATGTGGCCCGGCAGATGAAAAAAATGACGGTCCCGGCGCTGGACACTTTGTTTATCGGAAAGGAAACCGGCCCGGGGCGCTTTGACGAGTCGTGTCTCCAGTGCGGAACCTGCGTCATCGGCGAGACCGGGGGCATATGCCCGGTGACCGCGTGCCACAAGGGCCTGGTCAACGGCCCCTGCGGGGGGACGAATGGGGGAAAATGCGAGATCGACCAGGACAAAGACTGCGCCTGGACCTTGATATACAACCGGCTCAGCGAGCTGGACAAGCTTGATTTGATGAGAAAGCTTCAAAAACCCCGGAACTTTTTGGGAGAGCCCACGCCGGGAAAAATCGTCATGCCGGCCGTTTGAAAAAAATTGGGAACGGGGTCGAAAGTCCCCTTAAACGCAACCCACGACCCACTGCCATAAGGAAAAGATTATGCCTTCCTCATTTAAAAAAGCCCTGGATTCGGGAAAATTTGTGGTCACATGTGAATTGGCCCCGCCAAAGGGAACCAATCTGGATAAATTCATTCATCACATCGACATGCTAAAGGACCAGGTGGACGCCATGAATGTCACCGACCATCAAAGCTCAGTGATGCGCTTTCCCTCCCTGGGCGGCGCGATCATGGTCAAGGAGAGGGGAGGGGAGCCCATTTTGCAGATGACGTGCCGGGACCGCAACCGCCTGGCCCTGCAGGCGGACCTTCTGTTCGCGGCCAGCCGGGGCGTTGAGAATGTGCTTTGCCTCACCGGGGACTCCGTGATGCTGGGAGACCACAAAGAGGCCAGGGGTGTTTTTGATCTGGATTCCAGCCAGCTGGTGGCGGCCATCCGGAGGCTGGAGAGGGGCAAAGACCTGGGGGGAAGCGATCTGGACGGGGGTGTGTCGATGTGCGCCGGAGCCATCGTGACGCCCGAGGCCGAGCCCCTTGAGCCTCAGCTGATCAAGTATGAAAAAAAGATTGAGGCCGGGGCCGAATTCATCCAGACCCAGGCCGTGTACGACATGGAAAAGCTTCAATCGTTCATGGCGTATTCCCGGCGCTTTCCCGTCAAGGTCCTGGCCGGCGTCATCCTTTTGACCTCGGCGCCCATGGCCCGGTTTATGAACAAAAACATCGCCGGGGTCAACGTGCCCGCCGATCTGGTCGACGAGATGGCCGCGGCGCCCAAGGGAGGGGCGCTGGCGAAGGGAATCGACATCGCGGGCCGCATGATCAGACAGATCCGGGAGGAAAAGGTGTGCGACGGCGTCCACATCATGGCCATCGGCCGGGAAGAGCTGGTTCCCGACATCATGAAGGCCGCGGGGATTTAGTTCGTTTTCGGGCCCCGCCTCTGGGCCCGGTTCCTTCGCGGGAAAAGGGCAGGCCGCCGGTGTGAGCCGGGGGCCTTTTTTTTATTTTTTTAATCCAAAATCAAACGTTTTGCAAAATCGGCGGTTTTATGATACGTGTGCCTTTTTGATAGAGGAGTGTGAAATCGGCGTCCGTCCAAGGCGCGCGCCGGACCCATGAGCATCAACAACAGAACAACAGGAGGCACGAGACAAAAATGGATTTTGAGTTGACCAAATCGCAGAAAGAGATTCAAAAAGCCGCCCGGGATTTCGCCAAAGGCGAGTTTGATAAGGAAAAGGCCCTGGAGCTTGAGAAAAACCATGAGTTCCCGAAAAAGATATGGCAAAAGGCCGGAGAGCTGGGTTTTATCGGCATTCATTTTCCGGAAAAATACTCCGGACAGGGCCTGGGCTCCATTGAGGATATACTGGTCATCGAAGAGTTCTGCCGCAGGGACTCCGGAATCGGAAGCGCCGTGTGTCTGGCGCCGTTCGCATCGGAATGTGTTATGCATTTCGGAAGCGATGAGCAAAAGGAGAAATACCTGCCCCAGGTGGCCGAGGGGAAAATGCTGTCCGCCGGCGCCTTCACCGAGCCGGACCACGGATCGGACATCACCTTTATGAACACCACCGCCGTGAAGGACGGGGACGAATGGGTGATCAACGGGGTCAAAACCTTTATCACCAACGCCGGGCTCGCCGGTTTTTACACCGTGCTCTGCCAGACCGACCCTGAAAGCAAACCTTCCCACCGGGGCCTGAGCATGATCCTGGTGGAGGGGGACCGCGAGGGAATCTCGGTGGCCAGCGTGGGCGATAAAATGGGCATCCGCATGATGACCACCGGAGAAGTGAGCTTCAAGGACGTGCGCGTTCCTTTGTCCAACCTCGTGGGAAAAGAGGGCCGGGGCTTTTACCAGGTTCTGGAGTTTTTTGACGAAAGCCGGGTCCAGATCGCGGCCCAGGCGCTGGGAACGGCCCAGGGCGCCTATGACCGGGCCCTGGATTACATCAAGCAGCGGGAGCAGTTCGGCAAAAAGATCGCCCAGTTCCAGGTCAACCGGCACAAAATCGCCGACATGGCCACCAAGCTGGAGCTGGCCCGGCTTTTGACCTACAAGGCCGCCTGGAATTTCGACCAGGGCCGGATCGACGCCAAACTGACCTCCATGGCCAAAATGTACGCCGCGCGCTCCGCGGTGGAGATCGCCGACGAGGCCATCCAGCTCCTGGGCGGGTATGGATACATGACGGAATACGAGGTGGAGCGTTTCTATCGGGACGCGAAAATCACGGAGATTTATGAAGGCACCAAAGAGATTCAGAAAAACACCATCGCCGGAGATATCTTCGGGAAATTAAAGTAAAAATAAAGAAAGTCCTTCCTTAAAAAAAACCCCCTTCCCGCCGCGTCCCCGGGGCGGGAAGGGGAGCGTCATTTCATTCCATGATCCCGTAAAGCCCGGGGAGCCCATGACCAGGAGGTGGCTATGAAAAAAATATCCGCAATCGCGCTTTTTTTGATCTGCTTTTTCCCGTTCGCCGCCGGCGCCGAAGAGACCCGGAAAGAAGACGGTTTTGAATATATTTTTGAAATCGGCCACAAAGAGCCCCCGGGCTATTCGGATGTCAATGCGACCTACTACTCGCCTTACAACTCCAACAGCGCCCTTTACAATTTTTCCGACTCCGCCTCCTTTGAAAGCCGCGTCAACGAATTTAAGGGCAAAACGGTCATGGAACAGCTGGATTTCGTCCGCTACTGCTACAAAGAGATGGGAAGGCTTTACGATTACGACGTGGCCTCCTTTGCGGTCCCCCGTGAGAAAAAGAGCCCCGGGGACGTGATCAACCTCATCGCGGATTATCCCGGCTCCCAGCTCGACATACAGGGAAGCGGCATCGTCTGCTCCCAGGCCAGCACATTCACCAAGTGGCTTTTAGAAGAAAAATTCAATATCCCCGCCGAGTCGGTGTCGGTGTCCAGCGGCGTTCCCCACAACGTCACCGTGGCCTGGGTCAACGGCCGCCATTATATTCTGGACTGGCAGAACATGCACGACACCGGGGAGGCCAAGCTCGACCGGGCCATGCAGGTTTACGAGAGGCTCAAAGGCGTTTCTTTGACCCGGATATTTGATTCCGACGCCGTGCTGGAAGGCTATATCCGCACCCGGGCCTATGAGACCCTGTACGAGGAGACCACGGGGAATCGAAGCATGACCGAGCGCCATCTGGCCATGTCCGTCCAGACGCCCCGGCATGAGCGGTCGCTCATCGTGAGGGCCGACAAATTGAGCCACTCCATTGATTTGAATTACAAATGGCTGACCCTGGGCGTCTCCCATCGAAGCTACGAGGACCCGGCCAACTCCATTGATGAGCTTTTTAATTTCAAAGCCGGACTGCGGTTTAAGCCCGGCCGCCGAAACACCCTGGGTATGGATTATTCTTACTCCATGCTCTGGAACAAGCTGGCCGCCGACCCGGATGAAAGGCGGCGCTACAACAGTTTCCGGGGATCGCTTTTCCACAATTACCTTTACGCCTATCCCTTCAAAAAATCCAACAGCTCCGTTTTCGCCACCCTTTCCAACGAGATATACGCCTCGGGATATTCCGACGCCAAGCAGAACACCGTGGGTTTCTCAGACGCGGAGTACGAGATCCATTACGGGCTGGGCTATCGGTATGAAAGCGATTCGGCCCGGTGTGTGATCGAGGGCGGCGGGGGAATCGTCCCCGGCGGAAACAAGGACAACGGCAGCTTTGAGCTTTTAAACGGCGTCCGCTACGCCCGGGCGTCTTTGTCGCGCGAATTCGGCCCGGCGGCCGTCTCCGCCTCGGTCTTCTGGGCCGGCTATTTCGGGATGTGGGCCGAGGTCCGGGAATCGCTGTCCGTGGAAACGCCCTTCGGGACGTTGTCCGGCGAGAGACGATACAAAATCGATGATTCCGACTATGACAACCTCGTGGATGAGAATGAGCGCCTGGCCGTTTCCTACGTCAGCCCCGTCCTGTGGCGGGGCGCCCGGATCAGGCTCGGCTATGAGGACCTGGCCGGGGCCGGCGAGGCCGGGTATTCCGGGAGCGTTGATTTCAGGTTTTGATTTTCATGTCTTACATGAAAAGGGAATGGATTGATTAACGGATTGGGAAAATTAAAAATGGGCGTTTCGGAATTTGAAAAATCCCATGGCATGCCTGTGGAAGAGACTGATTTCTGGAAAGAGATGCAGTCCAACAGGATCGGCGCCCTTCTGGCCGGCGCCAGACTCAAGGCAAATCTGTCTCAGACACAGCTCGCCGAAAGACTCGGCATCCGCCAGAATATGATCAGCGATTATGAAAGGGGCAAACGCAGACTTTCCCCATCAATGGCAAAACGTATGGCAAAGGTTCTTCAAATCAAAGCGGAAAGGATTTCCTGACAGCGAACAGATCAGAATGACTTCGGAGAGAGCGCTTCCGTGTGGAAGCGATTCGGGAAAATCAAACTGTCAAAGGGAAAAACAGCATGTGAGGGGGACCGAAAAAGGTTGCGCTATTCGGCCGACCCACTCTTGCAAAACCGAAATTTTTCTTGATTTTTCACCCCGAATATTGTAAAGAATATCATAAGCTTGATGCTCAATCAATTTATTTTCTTTTCGCCTGCACATCCATATCCACTGGGAGCGGAAGAATTTTTCCCGGCAAAGCGCGTGATGAGGCCCGGGGGGTTCTTCAAAACCATAAACCTGTTTTGGACAAGGAGGCGCTTGCCATGATTGATCTGGATTTCCTGAAGAAATGCGCGGTCTTTAAAACCCTGGGCGACACTCAACTGGAGGCGATTCACAAGGAATGCTGCCGGGAAAAATGGTTCGAGCCGAAGGGCGAAAAAATATTCGCCGAAAGACAGGAGATATCCTGCCTGCACCTGGTGATGGAGGGGCGGGTGGATCTTCGTTTTGATCTGCCCGGCGTTGAAACGTCCCCTAAAAACAACCTGTCGTCGGCGGAAAAACACGACGCCTTCGGGTGGTCGGGCCTGATTCCCCCCCACAAAAGCAAACTCTCCGCCTATTGCGCCTCGGATTTATGCAAAATCGCCCTGGTGGACCGGGAATGCCTGAACGGGCTGTTTCAGAAAGACCCCGAGCTGGGCCGCCGGGTGATGACGAATGTGGCCATGATTGTGGGAGGCCGGTTCAAAAGCCTTCAGGAGCTGATCGCCGTCAACAAGGGATATGACATTATGTTCAGCTGGTAGCTTCGCCCGCCCGTGAAAAAGACAGATTACAAAAAGAGGCCGCGCGCCTTTATCGAGGATTTGGGCTTGAAAAAAACCGGGGACCACCACGAAATTTACTTAAGCGATATCCGTCGGGCGGCCCCGAAAAACTGGAAGACCCTCATCCGTCAGCCCGTGTTATAAAGTTCGGTCCGTCACCCTCTCGCGCCCAAACATTTCAAACGCCGCAAGTCTTCCCGGAAATTCCCGGGGATTCGGGGAAGCGCCGGGACGCTTGCGCCCAAAACAAAGGAGCCTGCCCATGACAAACGCGCGTCGCATTCTTTTAACCGGGGCCGCCGGATACATCGGGGGACGTCTGTTTGATATTTTAAAACAGCGCGGTTTTAAACTCACCTGCCTGGTTCGCCCCTTTGAAAATTACCGGCGTCTGGAGGACGGAGAGACTCGAATCGTCTTCGGAGACGCCCTGGACCGGGATTCCCTCAAAGATGTCTTTGAAGGCGTGGACACGGCCTTTTACCTGATCCATTCCCTGGGCTCCAAAAAAGACTTTCGGGATCTGGACCGCGCGGCGGCGGAAAATTTCAGCCAAAGCGCCTTTGAAGGCGGGGTCAGGCGCGTCATCTACTTAGGAGGCCTGGCCGCCCCGGATGAGGACGTGTCGGATCACTTGAAAAGCCGGATTGAAACCGGCGACTGTCTGCGAAAGACCGGGGTCCAGGTGATTGAGTTCAGGGCGTCCATCATACTCGGCTCCGGAAGCGTCTCTTTTGAAATGATCCGGGGCCTGGTGGAGAGGCTGCCGGTCATGGTCACCCCCCGGTGGGTCCGGGTTGAGGCCCAGCCCATATCGGTGGATGACGTATTGTCCTATCTGTCCGCCGCCGTCGATCTTGAGACGGACGAAAACAGGGTCTATGAGATCGGCGGTGAAAGCCGGGTGGCCTACATGGACATCATGAAAGAGTACGCCCGCCGCAGGGGCCTCAAACGCCTGATGCTGCCGGTTCCGTTTTTGTCCCTGAAGCTTTCCAGCTACTGGCTGGCCCTGGTCACCCCCCTTTACGCCGACGTGGGCCGCAAGCTCATCGAAGGCGTCCGCTCCCCCACCGTGGTGAGAGACCCGGCGGCGTCTCGGGATTTCGATGTTCGCCCGGTTTCTTTTGCAAAAGCCATTGAAAACGCCCTTGCCCACGAAGACCGGATGTTCGAAAAGACCCCGTGGTCCAAACTCTCGGAGTCCCCGGCCGCGGCGCCGAAAAAATGGGGCGGCGTCAGATTCGGAAACCGGGTGGCGGAGTCCGAGGTCCGGAATGTGGAGGCCGGCCCGGAAAAGATTTTTGACATCATCTCCGGCCCCGGGCCTTTTGAAGGTTTTGCCTGGAGGCTCAGGGGCTGGATGGACCGCATGGCCGGCGGCCCGGGACTGAGGCGGGACCGGAAAGCCCCGGCGGACCTTCGCCCGGGAGAGACCCTGGACTTCTGGCGGGTGGAGGCCTGGGAGCCGTTTAAACGCCTGAAGCTTTTGTCCGAAATGAAAACCCCGGGCCGGGCGTGGCTGGAGTTTGAGGCGACGCCCCTGCCGGATGGAAAAACCCGCCTGCGCCGGACCGTGATTTATGATCCCAAGGGTCTTTGGGGGCTGGCCTACTGGCATCTGGTCTTTCCACTTCACCATCTTGTCTTTTCGGCCATGACCGGGCGCGTGGCACGGAAAGCCGAAGAGGCGGAAAAAGGTTGACATTTTTTTTAAAACCGATATAAGGGACGCTTATATCATGAACGGAATTTAGAAAAATATTTTTCCGCCAACAATTGGATTGATTTTTATTTTCTTAAATATTTTTAAACAGTTCTTTTCTTGGAACCGGATGCATGGAGGAAAAACATGATGACTTTCAAGCGGTTTTTTATTCTGTCGGCTCTTTTGCTTTTGATCCCTTTGTCCGTCTCGGCCGATCCGGGGGTCTCGGATGAAGAGGTGGTGGTGGGCGTCACCACTCCCCTCACCGGCCCGGCCGCCGGATGGGGCATCAACATCAGCGGCGGAATGAAGGCGTGGGTGGACCACATCAACGACAAGGGCGGGGTTCACGGCAGGAAGATCAAGCTCATCGTCAAAGACGACGGCTACAACCCGGCCCGGGCCGTGGCCAACCTGCAGGAGATGAAAAACCGGGTGTTCGCCATCTGCGGCCAGCTTGGCTCCGCCCCCTGCAACGCGTCCAAGAATTTTTACCCGGAAAACAAAATTCCCCTTGTCACCGCCTACGGCAACATCAACATCTATGCCGAGCAGCCCCCTGAAAAACAAAAATATTATTTCATCTCCTACCCGGATTATGAGGACGAGACGGAATACATGGCCAACTATGCCCTTAAGGATATGGGGGCCAAAAAAATCGCCCATTTTTACCAAAACGACGACTACGGCCTGGGCGCCCATTTCGGGCTTTTGAAGGCCCTTAAGTCCAACCCGGGAAAAGCCACGCTTGCGGCCGCCGTGCCCTACGAAGTGACCGAGCGGGCCCTGGGCACCCATGCCCTGAAGCTGAGAGAGTCCGGCGCCGACACGTTGATTTTGAGCAGCATGATGTCCAGCGCCGCCATCATCACCAAGGAGATGGCCAAAATCGCCTACAAACCCAAAATGATGGGCAACTTTCCCCTGGGCGACTCCATCATGTACAGAATCGCGGGCCCTTCCTGGGAGGGGACCTTTGTCAACATGCCGGCCCACATGAGCATGCCCGGCTCCCATCCCGAGGCCGACCGGGTGGCCGCCGTTTTGACCCAGCGGAATCCCAAGCTGAAGGGAAAAGAGTTCCTGGCGGTGTTCGGGGCCGCCTCCATCATGCATCTGATCAAGGGACTGGAAAACACCGGGAGAAATCTCACCCGGGAATCGTTTATCAAGGGAATGGAAATGATCCGGAACTGGAAGCCCGAAGGCATGGGCGCCCCGGTGACCTACGCGCCCGGCCGCCATCACGGCTTAAACGCCATTTTCCCGCTGGTGGCCAAAGACGGCAAGCATGTTCCCATGCGGGGGTATGTCGAATTTAAACCCAAGTTCTAACGGATAAATTATGGCGCTGCTTGATATCCAAAACCTGTCCATCCAATTCGGCGGCATCCGCGCCCTGTCCGACATCAGCATCCGCGCGGACGCCGGCGAAATACTGGCCGTCATTGGTCCCAACGGCTCGGGCAAGACCACTCTTTTCAACTGTATATCCGGGTCGTACAAGCCCCAGGGCGGGCGAATTCTGTTCGACGGAAAGGATATCGCCGGGCTTGCCCCCCACCGGATCGCCCGGCTGGGGATCGCCAGGACCTTTCAGAATTTAAGGCTGTTTTTGAACATGACGGTTCTGGACAATCTTCTTTTAGGCCGTCACATCAAATTCAGGAAAAATTTTTTGAGCGCGATTTTAAGACGGCGGGGGGAGGAGCTGAGGCACCGGGAGACGGCGGAGGAGCTGATTGATTTTTTAAAGCTGGAGGCCTACCGAAAGACCCGGGTGGCGGACTGTCCCTACGGCATTCAGAAAAGGGCGGAAATCGGCCGTTCCCTGGCCCTGGAGCCCCGGATGCTCATGCTGGACGAACCCATATCGGGTCTGACCGCCGAGGAAAAACAGGAGACCGCCTATCTTATCAACGAGATCCGGGGCCGGTTTAAGACCGCCATTCTCCTGGTGGAGCATGATCTCAGGCTGGCCTCTGATCTGGCCGACCGCATGGCGGCCATCGACTCCGGGGTGAAAATCTGCGAGGGAACCCCCGGGGAGGTTCGCCGGAACCCGGATGTGGGCCGCGCTTATCTGGGCGGGGAGGCCGCCGTTGATGAACCTTCAAAAAAAGGCGATGAGTGAGAACATTGGATAAAAAAACGGCGGCCCGGCGAAATCCCCCCCGGCCGGACAGCGGCGACGCCCCTCTTTTGCGCGTCGCCAACATCGAGACCCTTTACCTGGACCGCATATACGCCCTTCACGGCCTGTCCCTTTCCATACCGCCCAACCGGATATTCGCGGTTCTGGGCCCCAACGGCGCCGGCAAGACCACCATGCTCAAAACCATCGCGGGCCTTTTGAAAGACCAGCCCAGGAAGGGGGTCATTGAGTTCATGGGCCGGCGGATTCACCGGAAATCCCCGGAATATGTGGCCAATTCGGGCATTGTGTACGTGCCGGAGGACCGGGGGCTCTTTCGGGAGCTGACGGTGACCGAAAATCTGGAGACCGGGGCCTGGGGGCGGAAAGCCGGAGACGTGGCGGCGGATCTTGAATTGATTTACGACCTTTTTCCCATTTTGAAAGAGCGGGGCAAACAGCAGGCCGAGACATTGTCCGGGGGCCAGCAGCAGATGCTGGCCGTGGCCCGGGCCATGCTCAGAAGGCCCCGTCTTCTCATGCTGGACGAGCCGTCCCTGGGCCTGGCGCCCCGGGTGGCCCAGGACGTTTACGACGCGCTTTTGAAAATCAGCCGGACCGGGGCCGCCATCCTCCTGGTGGAGCAAAACGCCGGAATGGCCCTTAAGATCGCCGATTACGCCTGCATCATGGAGGCCGGGCGCATCGTTTTAGAGGGAGAGCCTGAGACGCTTTCGAAAAACGAGGATGTGCGGGAGCTCTACCTGGGCCTGGGACAGGAAAACGACCGCTCCACAGGATGGCGGCTGTATAAAAAAAGGAGGACCTGGTGACGGCGAGCGCGCCCCAAAGTTTTCCCGAGTTTTTTTTTCAAACCGTTGAAAGAAGGGCGGACGCCACGGCGCTTCGCCGCAAAACCCGGGGCGTCTGGAACGCCATATCCTGGAGGGAGTACGGCCAAAGGGTTCGGCGGGCCGCCGACGGTTTTCTTTCATGGGGCCTTTCTCCGGGGGACCGTGTGGCCATTTTGGGTGAGAACCGCCCCGAATGGGTCGTGTGCCACATCGGGGCCATGGCGGCGGGATGCGTCTCCTGCGGCATCTATCCCACCTCCTCCCCCGAGGAGATTCAATATATTGTCCGCCATTCCGAATCCAAAGCCCTTTTCGTGGAAAATGAAGAGCAGGTGGAAAAGGTCCTGAAAGTCATCGACGACCTGTTCGGCCCGGACGCGCCGGCGCCCAACGTCGTGGTCTGGGACCGGCAGGGGCTGTGGGGGTTTTCCCATCCCCGTTTCATGTTTTTCGACGAGTTCATGGACCGCGCGTCGGGGTTTGGAGAGGAAAATCCCGACGCGGGGCAAAACCGCGCGGCCTCCATCAAGGCGTCGGACACCGCCATGATCATCTACACCTCCGGGACCACCGGACGGCCCAAGGGGGCCATGATTTCCCACACCAATATTTTGTCCCTCACCGAGTCCCTGGCGTCGGTCATCGGGGCCCGGGAGGATGACGAAATGCTGTCCTACCTGCCCCTGGCCCATATTTACGAAAATCTCATTTCCGTGTTTCTGGCGGTGAAAGGCGGCGGGGCCGTGAATTTTGTGGAAAGCCTGGACACCCTGGCCCTTAATCTGCGGGAGGTGTCCCCCACCGTTTTCGCCGGGGTTCCCCGTGTATGGGAGAAATTCGTCTCCATGGTGGAGATACGGATGTCCGACTCCACCCCTTTGAAGCGCCTCCTGTACCGCGCGGCCCGCCGGGCGGGCCTGGGGCGTCTGAGCGCTTCCGCTGGGTCTGCGGCGCGTTTTGTATGGAGCCTGGCCTACTGGCCCCTTTACGGGGGCGTTTTGTGGCATCTCAAACGTCAGATCGGCCTTGAGCGCCTCCGATACGCGGTTTGCGGCGCGGCCCCGGCCGGCCTTGAGCTTTTCCAGTGGTTCAACGCCATGGGGATTCCCTTAAGAGAGGGCTACGGCCAGACCGAATCCACCGGGGTCATCGCCATGCAGCGCCTGGAGAGTTTCAAGGCCGGGTATGTGGGCGAGCCCCTGCCCGGTGTGGAGGCCCGGATCGCTGAAGACGGCGAGATCCTGGCCCGGGGAGAGGGGGTCTTTTCGGGCTATTTTAAAAATTCGGAGCTGACCAAAGAAACCATCCGGGACGGCTGGCTTTACACCGGGGACATCGGCTCCATGGACGGCGGTTTTCTTAAAATCCTGGACCGGAAAAAGGACATCATCATCACCCGGGGCGGGAAAAACATCACCCCGGCCTTTATCGAAAACAAGCTGAAATTCAGCATTTACATCCAGGACGCGGTGGTCGTCGGGGAGGGCCGGAAATACCTCACGGCGCTGATTCTCATCGACGAGGACAATGTCACCCGGCTGGCCCAGGACCGGGCCATTCCCTTCACGACTTTCGTGGACCTGACCCAAAGCCCCGATATCATCGAGGTCATCGAAAAAGAGGTGGAGCGGGTGAACCAGACCCTGGCCCGGGTGGAGACCATCAAAAAATTTCGACTCCTGCCCCGGCGTTTTTACGCCGAGGACGGGGATGTGACGCCCACCCAGAAGGTGAAAAGACGCTCGGTGGAAAAAACCTACGCCCATCTGATCGAATCCATGTATGACGGCGGGAAAACAGGACAGGAATAAAAGGGACGAGGCCTTGAATGGATCTCATTGAAAATTATGCCGAAGAGTTGAAATTCTTAAGAAAACCCGGGGAAAAATTCTGGGCCGCGACGCTGATTCTGGCCGTTTTTCTCCTGCCCTTTTACGCGCCGGAGCACATCGTGTATGTGGCGTCTCTCATCGCCATTTACAGCATCGGCGTCATGGGCCAGAATCTTCTGATCGGCTACACCGGGCAAATTTCCTTCGGCCAGGCCGGTTTTTTATGCGTCGGGGCGTTCGCCTTCGGGCATCTCTCCCAGGCCGGGGTCCCCTGGCCGGCGGGGATTCTCGCGGCGGGGATCATCGCCGGAATCTTTGGGGTCCTGGTGGGTTTTCCCTCCCTTCGCCTGAAAGGCCCTTACCTGGCCATCGTCACCATGGGTTTCGGGGTGGCGGTGTACCAGGTGTTTGTCAATGTCCCCCTTTTGTCCGGGGGCCGCATGGGCATGGTCATCGAACGCCTGGAGCCCGTCTGGTTCCTTTCCAGAACCCACGTTTATTTTTACTTAAGCGCGACCATCGCCGCGGTCTTTGCCCTGGCCACGCAAAACCTGGTCTCCTCCTACATGGGCCGGGCTTTTATCGCGGTTCGGGACAATGACATCGCGGCCGAGGTCCTGGGCGTCAGCCTGACCTTTCACAAGCTTCTGGCTTTCGGCCTCAGCTCGTTTTACGTGGGAATCCAGGGGGCCCTGTACGCCATGATCCTGGGGTACCTGGAGCCCAACATGTTCACATTCATGGAGACCATCACCTTCCTGGTGGCCGTCATCGTCGGGGGGCCGGCGTTTGTGGAAGGCGCGTTCCTGGGCGCGGCCTTTGTGATCCTGGTTCCCCATTTTTTCAGCGATCTCAAGGAGTTCGTCCCGGTCATCTTCGGGGCGGCCATTATTGTGATTCTCATTTTTGAGCCCGGGGGTCTGGCGGGACGATGGATGAAGATCCGGATTTACTTTAAAAACTGGCCGTTTCGATAAGGCCGGTCAATCGGCGGGAGCAGGGGAGAGAGACAAAGATGCGACTGGCGCTTCAATATATCATCGCGGGGATTTCCCAGGGCAGCCTTTACGTCCTGGTGGCGTTGGGGATTGTTCTGATTTACCGGTCCAGCCGGGTGCTGAATTTCGCCCACGGCGATGTGACCACCGCCGGGGCCTTCGGCGCCGTCTTTTTTGTCATGGTCGGTTTTCCGTGGTGGCTGGCCATGTCCCTGGGGCTTTTGTTCGGCGCGGGCATCTCCGTTCTTTTCTATTTCGGCATCCTGGTTCCGGCCCAGCGCAGGGACGCCACGCGTCTGGGTCAGATCATCCTCACCCTGGGTTTCGCCCTTGTGATCCAGGGGCTTGTGCTTCGTTTCGGGGACACCGA
Organism: Candidatus Desulfarcum epimagneticum; assembly: GCA_900659855.1. Classification (NCBI taxonomy): domain Bacteria; kingdom Pseudomonadati; phylum Thermodesulfobacteriota; class Desulfobacteria; order Desulfobacterales; family Desulfobacteraceae; genus Candidatus Desulfarcum; species Candidatus Desulfarcum epimagneticum. Next base: position 146,726 of record CAACVI010000045.1, on the reverse strand, counting down.
GCCCCAGACCTTTCCTTTTTTTATTTCGGACACAAAGGTGTTTGATGTGGGGGGAATCATTATCAGCCACCTGAGCCTGGGGGCCTTCGGGGCCGGGATAGCGGGCAGCCTGATTTTTTACCTGCTCGTGCAGAAAACCCGTCTCGGGCTGGCCATGCGGGCCACCTCCGAAAACCTCCAGGCGGCCCAGACCCTGGGGCTTCCCACCCGGGGAATTCTGGCCTTTTCCTGGGGGCTGGCCGCCCTTTTGGGGACCCTGGCGGGATTTTTCCTGGCCGCCTCGCTGCTCATTGATCCTTTCTACATGCTGGAGCCTTTTTTAAAAGGGTTTGCCGCCGCCATCCTGGGAGGACTGAACAGCCTGCCCGGGGCCGTGGCCGGGGGCCTCATCCTGGGAGTGGCCGAGGCGCTGGCCGGGGGATTCATATCCGTGGCCTTTAAAAACACCCTGGCCTTTCTTATCATTATCGTGGTTCTTTTGTTCCGGCCCGAGGGGCTTTTGGGCTCTGAGTTTGTGGAGCGGATTTGACGGCGGACAAATCTGAATCTGATCGCAGGTTTTAAATTCCGGGACTTAAACCGAATCAGCCACAGCGCGGGACTCTTTCCTTTTTTGTTTTCCTTTTTTCCTTTTTTTTCCCATTGAAACGGTTGATAATTTTTTTAGAAAAAGATAGTTTAACCCGAAGTCTATGAAAAATTTAAAAATGTTTTCGCGGTTAACTGTCAATGGTTCAAGAAGTGTAAAAAAGGAGGGAATAGACATGATGAAGAAAAGTTTGATAATGGTTTTTGCTTTGTTTTTTTTGGCGTTTACAGGCTCCGGATGCTCCGTGTATATGGCCGCAAAACAGCCCGGCAAAAAAAATATTGATTTGGTCAAGCCCGGCGTTCCTCGAGGCCTGATTTTGGCGGAGTTCGGCAATCCTGTTTCTTCAGAAGTCCGGGATGATGGAAAAAAATATGAAATATTCCGCTTTGTCCAGGGATACAGCAAGGGGGCCAAAGCGGGCAGGGCCATCTTCCACGGCGCGGCGGATGTGCTGACTCTTGGCCTGTGGGAAGCTGTGGGGACGCCTACCGAAGGAACCTTTGACGGCAAAGAAATGGCGTTTCAAGTAAGGTATGACAAGCATGGAAACGTCGAGGAGGCTGTGTTTCTTAAATAGTTTGTCTCGCGGCCTGAATTTGAATTCTTCTAAAAAATATTCCCGGACCGGCGCATTGCGGTTGTCAAAAGAGTCTGTTTTTGCTATTGACAGCCCATGAAAGATTTTCCTCTAAAAATATTCGCGGGCCGGGAAGCTCTGGCCCATATCAGAAAAAACGGATTGAGGCCCGACGACATCTCCATGATACTCGCGGCCTCCGGGGGGCCCAAGTGGCTGGCTTTGGCCTCAATGGACGCTTTTTTGCTGTCCGAGTGGTTTTCAAAACGTTTAAAACCCCTGCATCTTCTGGGCACATCGGCCGGCGCGTGGCGCATGGCCTGCTACGCCCAGAAGGACCCCCTGTCGGCCCTGGGCCGTTTCAAAGACGCCTATTTGTCCCAGACCTACTCTCCAAAACCCACCCCCGGGGAAGTGTCGCGGGAATGCCGCCGCATCCTGGGGATTTTGCTGGGGGAAAACGGCGCCAAAGCCATCGTGAACCATTCCTTCATGCGCTACCACACCATCGCGGCCCGGTGCCGGGGCCTGATCTCCCTGGACAGCCGGGCGTTTCAGACCCTGGGGCTTGTGGCGGCCATGCTGCTCAACGCCATTTCCCCGAACGCCATTCGGCCTTTTTTTGAGCGTTTCTTGTTTTACCACCCCAAGAAAAAGCCCCCCATCGACCATTTTCCCCATGTTCCCGTCCGCCGCATCGCGCTCAGCGTTGACAACATCCGAAAGGCGCTTCTGGCCACAGGCGCGGTTCCCACCGTGATCTCAGGCGTGAAAGACATCCAGGGCGCCCCGGCCGGGACCTACCGGGACGGGGCCTTGACCGACTACCAGTTCGACCTGCCGGCCCTTCCCGACGACGGATTTGTGCTCTATCCCCACTTCTCCGCCCGGCCCCCCATCCCGGGCTGGTTTGACAAAAAACTGCGCTGGCGAAAGCCGTCCCTGGACAATTACCGCCGGGCCGTCATCCTGGCGCCGTCCGAAGCCTTTGTGGCCACCCTTCCCGGGGGGCGGATTCCGGACCGCCACGATTTCTACGCCTATTCCTATCCCGAGCGCCGCGCCCGATGGGAAAAGGCCCTGTCCACGTGCGAAAAACTGGGGGAGGCCATGTCCGACATCCACTCCAGACGGCTGTGGGCGTCGCTGGCCGAGCCGTTGCCTTGGAGTTAGATTAGAGTTTGCTGGGTTTTTTGAGTTTGTGGGGTTTATAGATTCGCGCGGGGTTTTTTGGGGTTGGGGAGCCGCCGTAACCGGAATCTTTTGGGACAGGAGTCCATCATGCAAATCGAAAGCATTGAGATCCGCAACTACCGTTTGTTCCGACGCGCCAAGTTTAAAAATTTGCCCCGGCTGACCCTTGTGGTGGGCGCCAACGGCTCGGGCAAGTCCACTCTTTTTGATGTGTTCAGCTTTCTTAAGGACGCGCTGGCGCAAAACGTCGGGGTGGCGGTGGCGCGACGGGGAGGCTTCAGGGAACTGGTGAGCCGCAGTGAAAAAGGACCGATTGGGATAACAGTCAAGTTTCGCGAAAGCGGCGGCAGACTGGCGACCTATCAACTGGATGTGGGAGAAGATGGCGCCCGTCCCGTGGTTGACCGGGAAATCTTAAAATTTCGCCGGGGCAAGAGCGGGCAGCCCTGGCATTTTGTGGATTTTTCACGAGGCAAGGGCACAGCCATCACCAATGAGTCGGCCTATGTGCAAAAAGGCGCTAAAGCGGAAAGAAAAGACTATGCTCTGGAAGACCCCGGAGCGCTGGCCATCAAAGGTCTGGGGCAGTTTAAGGAGTTTCGCGTGGTGTCCGAATTCCGAAGTTTGATTGAAAACTGGCACATATCTGATTTCCATATCGGCGCCGCAAGGCCCAGCTCCGAAGCCGGGTATGCGGAACACCTTTCAACCCGTGGAGATAACATCGCTCAGGTCGCGCAATATCTTTATGAAAGCCATCCGGACCGATTTGAAAAGGCGCTTCAGACGATGAAAGAACGCGTGCCGGGGATTAGCAAGGTAGAAACCAAACCCACTGAGGATGGCCGACTGGTCCTTCGGTTTCAGGACGGAAGTTTCAAAGATCCGTTTATCGCCCGATATGTGTCAGACGGCACAATCAAGATGTTCGCCTACCTGGTATTGCTGTATGATCCGCATCCGCATCCGCTTCTGGCGGTGGAAGAGCCGGAAAACCAGTTGTATCCGGATTTGCTGTATGAGTTGATCGAGGAATTCCGCGATTATGCCCGGCGCGGGGGGCAGGTATTTGTTTCCACCCATTCCCCGGATTTTCTTAACGGCGCCCGGCTGGAAGAAATCTACTGGCTGGTCAAGAAGGACGGTTTCACCGAGATACGGCGCGCGTCTGAAATCGAATTATTGAGAGATCTTGCGAATGCGGGCGATTTGCCGGGCGCTCTTTGGAAACAGGGGCTTTTCGAGGGAGTGGGGCTGAAATGAGCCGCGTGGTGTTTCTGCTGGAAGAACGATCCATGAAAGCGCTGCTTGAAGGTCTTTTGCCGCGTCTTTTTCCAGGCCTGTCTTTTATCTGCGTGCCGCACGAAGGCAAGCAGGACCTGGAAAAAAGCATTCCCAGGAAACTTCGGGCCTGGCGGGAGCCCGGCGCGCGTTTCGTGATCGTGCGTGACAATGATGGCGGTGACTGTCGCGCTCTGAAAGAAAGGTTGTCGCGGTTGTGCGCCGATTCCGGACGGCCCGATGCCCGGGTGCGAATCGCCTGCCAGGAGCTTGAGGCATGGTATTTGGGAGAATCGTCCGCATTGGCGAAGGCATTTGACAACCCGGGGCTAAGCGGGATTGAGAAAAAGGCCCGTTACAGAGACCCGGATGCGATTCACACCCCCTCCAGAGAACTCGCAAAATTGATTCCGGAGTTTCAAAAGGTCTCCGGCGCGCGGCGCCTCGCGCGGCATCTGACCCGAAATGGAAATCGTTCCCGCAGCTTCCAGATATTCATGGCCGGGGTTGAGCATGAGTTCGCGCGGATAAAGTCGCAGGGGCTATAGCGTTTTTTTGAGTTTGTTGGGTTTTCGCGGTTGGCTTGAATCCACTCAAAAAACCCCGGCGTTCAATGAACCTGGGATGCCATTTAAATCCATCTCTTAAACATCCGGAAAAAACCTCTGACCAATCAGGAGAAAAATACCATCGGAGTACTATTTGCCTGTCCCATATTTTATTTTTTATTTGCTTTTGATATACTCGAGAGGAGTCGAGATGGTTATATTTGCTGTTTTGTAATCTTTTACATTTCGCGTTATTAGAATGTTAATATTATTCTCAAGAGCTGTGTAGTATTGAATTGAGTCTTCGAAATCCTTGAAGTCTGATGAGAGGGCTAATTCAATTACGCGGTCTCCACAATTAAGCGCTTTGACAAGTGATTTAATCTTAATGAGTGATTGTATTGCCTTTTTCCTGTCAAGGCGCCTGTTTAGTATGTAGAATATATTTGCGATGACAACAGGAGATGTATAAGCCAGTATTGCTTTATCTTGGATTTGCAGGAACAGCTCAACTGCAGCTTCAAAGTGAGGCTCTCGTTCTGTTAGTAAATCAAGAATCACATCTGTGTCTATAAAAACTTTATCTTTCTTCATTTATATTTCTCTTCCAGGTAATCGATGTAGTCTCTTTTGCTTGAGACGACCTCTTTATTTTTAAGTAAGCCTGCAAGCTCTCCAACAACTCCTGAGACTCTTTTTTGAGGCGCATCTTCACGAGTTATTGTTTTAAAATATGTTTCTGCCAGTTTTGATAGAGATGTATGGTGAGAGCGAGCAAATCGCTTTGCCGACTCAATAACAGAATCATCCATTTTCAATGTTAGTTTTGCATTCATAACGGAAGCTCCTAATTTTGATAAACTCGTAAAAAAGATTGGGATGGCTAAGTTAAAAATTCCATATGCTAAAATTTAAGCCACAAGGCGTAGTGGTTATTTTTAATTGAGGCAATACATGTAGTATGCCTCAATTAAAAATAAGCGCTGCGACGCATTTTTTTTACGACGCCATCAATTTTGTTTGATGAAATAAGTACGTATTCTTTGTTTTATTTTAATACGTCCTTGATGCATTGTCAAGTTTTTTGGCGCCTAACGGATAAAATCACCGGACAGGCGCGCGGGAAGGATCTTTGCGGCGGTTTGAGCAAGGGCATGCCTGTCTCTAAAATCTGAACGGGTTTCCAGGGCCGGACAATGATTTTGCCCCCCGGCGCCTTCCTGAACTATATGGATTCAGACAGTCGTTTCAGAGAATAGATTCCCTCAAGCCCTTGGATGGATTTGGGTTTCTTTTCGCGTTTGGACTCAAAACGGTCTTTAAACCTCTGGTAATGCGTCATGACAAACGCTTTGGAGCCGATGATTCCTGAATCGGTGAAGTAGCGGGTTCTGTACGCGAACCTTCGGGTCCGGGTCAGGCGGAATCCGGCGTTTCGTTCCTTTTCCACAACGCCGGGATCAATGGTTCCCGCAAACTCTTTGCCTGAGGGGCTCAACGCCCCGGTCTCATACACATATCGCCGGTATCGCCTGACTCTTTCGGTTTCGCTCATGACGTTGAATTCCACCAGACCGAAGTCCGTGGACAAAAACCCGCCCTCATTTCCGGATTGAATGTGATGGCCCAGGGAACTCCAGCGATACGCCTCCGGGCGATCCACAATACCTGCCCGGACAGGATTCAGATCAATATAGGCCAGGCAGTTGATTAAAGTGTTTCCATTCTCCACGATCACGCTTTTAAAACGCTCGGCCCACAGCGTTCCTTTTCGGTTGTGAAGTTTGTTGTAAAACCGTGAGAAGGTCTGTTTGATTTCTTTGATAAATTCCGAGAGATTGGACCATTTTTCCCGAAAACGCTCAATGTCGCCTTCCCCGAATTCCCGTTTTTCCCCGTAGAAATTCACAAACCGTTCCCGGATTTGTTCGTCCGTAAAATCATGGCCTGGGCGCATCTTTGCCAGCAGGTGGAAATGATTGCCCATGACGCAAAAGCCCATGATGTCGGCAAAATAGACGCGGCTGAATTTTTTGATGATTTTGACCAGTGCCTCCTTTTCCACGTCCTGAAAGGGGAAACCGTCCAGGGCGGTTCGGGAAATCACATGATAGACGGTTTTTTCGCCCTTGTTGAGCATTCTGGCTATTCTTGGCATGGGTTTTGTCCTGTTTTGGGTGTTTGGGGAATGGTTTATCTTGGGGCTTTGCGGTTGTCAAGCATTATTAGCCTGTCCCTATTTTTTCCATTCTTGGCATGGGTTTTGTCCTGTTTTGGTGTTTGGGGAATGGTTTATCATGGGCCTTTGCGGTTTTCAAGTACTATTTGCCTGTCCCCTATTTTACTATTTTAGTCTTCATCGGTGAGGTCAAGCTGCTGCAAAGTATTATTTGCCTGTCCCCTATTTTAGTCTTAGTCTTCATCGGTGAGGTCAAGCTGCTGCAAAGTATTATTTGCCTGTCCCCTATTTTAGTCATGATATCGAAACCACCGAGGAGACAAAAGGCCTGTACATAACCTTGAAAAGGAGAATTCGTTATACAACCCTGAAACGACATTGCTGATCATTAAAAAAAACCGATTCTTTCGGAAATGGATACCTGCGCTCAAAAAAATAGCGCTTTCCGCCTCTGGCAAATTGTTTGCCAAGAAAATCTATTTCAAAGATCATTTTTTGAAAGCGGAAGAATCTCTGCCTCTCACCCCTGTATCCCAAAAAGATATTTTCTATATAATAGAGACCGGGCTTGTCCAACAAACGGTTCAGATTGTGGCTCGCTTCGCTCTCACAATCTAACCTTATTCGTTATGCTTCGCAAATGTTCTTCACTGCTGACATATAATTATTAACTTTCTTTCGCTTATATATTTGAATGTAAGATGGATGATGTATGGGAACTATAGTTGTATTAATAATGTTGAGTTTTATATATTCGAAATTAGGGTGCAATGGCCCAATAGTAATTTTTTCTCTCTTTGCTATGAAATCAGAGACTATTTTTCCTAGCAAAAAAACTACTTTCGGCTTAAACGCATTGATTTCGTAGATTAAATGATCATAGCAAGCAGACATTTCTTTGCTATTTGGGTACCTAATTTTTGATTCATTTAAGGGGAGACACTTAACAAGATTTGTTTTGTAAAAACTAACATTCCCCATAGTTTCTTCTATTGCACTTATCAGCTTTCCTGAATTTGTCTTTTCGCACAAAGGAGTATCGTTTTTTATATTTTCTACTTTTACAGCTGACAAACCAACCCAAAAAATATCAGCACTTTTTGTATTATCCAAAAGAGGCAATTGGTTTTCCCTTAAACAACACCTGTCACATTTTAAGATAGTGTTCAAATCCATCATCACACCTGAAAATTATTAAGATCCAAGATAGACTTAATATATTTAAGCAATGTTTTTTCATTGCACTCTGAGTAATTGCCACTTGAAAAATTGAAGCCTGATCGGCCTCCAATTAATTTTGTAAGATTTATGTTTTGCGTAATACTTGGATTATCTTCTGAAGATTCAGCAAACAAATGGTTGTAAATTTTAGTACCATGATACGGCCTGAATTGAAAAGCGCTCACCCTAAAACAACTACCAGTCTCAATTGAAATATTTTTTATTTTTTTAGCAAATTCGTAGGTTTCTATCAACTCGGCTTCTGTTTCAGAAGGCATACCAAGAATAAAATAGCCTTTTACTCCTATTTGAGCTTTAAATATATTATGAAGAATTGCCAAAGTATCAATATCTGCACGCTCCTTGTTAATGATTTTCAGAACTCTGTCCGAGCCAGATTCAATACCAATAAATAGCTCAATGCAGCCGGATTTTTTAAGTTCTATTAAAAGGTTTTGGTCAACCCCCTTAAAGGTTTTCAAATGGGCCATTGAGCGCCAATTGTAATGGGTTTCAGAAAAAATTTCTATCGCTTCAGGAAGAGATTGTCTGTTCTTTAAAAAAAGATCATCTAGAATTCTTATCGCTGTAACGTTGGGATACATGGTAGATATTTGTTTTAGCTCATTTTTTATGCTTTCTTTTTGTTTTTTTCGAATTTTTATTTCTCTATTCATAGATCTAGCTGCCGAGCAAAATGCACAATCATGAATACAGCCTCTGCTGGTTACTACTGATATTTCAATATCTCCATGGTGGTTGAAGATGGGCTCATATTCAAAAAAAGAGCGGTTTAGAGGTAAATTCGAAATGTTTTGAACAAAATATGGAGATTTGCTATCTACCAAAAAAAACCTTCTATTATCCGCTATTGCGTCAGGTTCTTGGATCAAGTTGTTATTAATAATCCCTTCAGTTATTAATTCCCCGTCTCCAAAAACAATATCAATATGGTTGTCTGTATCCCAATCATTTATCAGCTTGTAAATTGACTTCGTTACAATTCCTCCAATAATGAAATTAACTTTAATATCAACTGATGTTACAATTTTCTTGACAAGTTCATAGTTGGTCGAAAATATATTTATTGCGACAAAATCTGGATTTGCAGATTTAATCTTTTCTATGATTCGTTTCACGCCTATTTCGCCAGAAACAGCATCCAAAAATTCTACGTCATGGCCATTATTACTGATACTAGTTGCTATATATCCTAATCCAATTGGTGGTAATTTGTCCTCACTATTATCTTTACTTTCAGCCATGAATAATGGTGAATTTATAAAAAGAATTTTATATTTCACTATTCTGCCTACGTTTAATTGATAATTGATAGAATTATCCCAAAACCGCCAACCAGCCCTAAAATTATAAATAAGTAAAATACCATATAAATACTTGTTGAATAACTGCAATGAGCCTTTGGTGATAAACTTGCAGGAAATCGAGGCATGGTTGAGGTAATATATTTTTCTCGTGAAAAAAGTTTTAATTTATTAGGGCCTCCATCTTGATCTGGCAGATCGAGTTTCGATTCTAACTCCATTAAGGCTTCTTGAGCTCTTTTGATTATTTGTTTATGTCTGATATCTACTCTCAAATAAACCCAAGAAATAAAAGTTAACAAAAACGACAATATCGCACCTATCCATAAGTTCTCTCCTTTAGAAAGGACAGCATATAGACCAGCCATGATTATTGAACAATATAAGAGGTAGAATCGAAAAGTTGCAAGACGAGCTTGTGCGTGAGCAAGAAAATAATCCCAAGCGTATTGCCTTAAGCTTTCTGTGTCATTTCCCATACGATCTTCTCCATTAGATTGGGTATTTTGGGCATAACGTCTAAATCAGCCGCCGCTTTCAGCGGTCGGCTGCATTTTATTGTTAAGCTCTTGTTGCTCGCTGTTTGAGTTTTCAAAGGCTTCTAAAAACTGATTGGCCCTTTGATCGCTCTTTTTTAGTTTTGAGCGCTCATACCACAGGAATAAAAAAGTTCTAATATAGCAAAGAGCACCATGTCTAAGAGCTGTGATTCGTATTAGATTGCATAGTTCGGTGTTAAATGATTCAACTGCCCCCATTAAAGAGCCATATGACTCTAAATAGACTATTGGTTGATTTAGTAGGCCACGTAGATCCGTTTTTTTGTAAAGATAGTCGTCTTCAATGAGTGATTTTGCTTTATATGAAATTAGGGAATCAACCTGCGATATAGATTCCAATGCTTTCGAGAGAGCCTCTTTGTTTCTTGCCTCTGTTTCAGGGTGATCTATAAGTAAAATCATCCTCGCAGATTCGACCTCAACAAGAAGCTTATTATTTTCAGCTATTTTCTCTTCAGAGCTTAAATCTTGCTTCGATATTACTTCTAACTTATCACCTAACCTCACATTCAATACTTTTAATATTTGGCGATATCTTACGCGATCGAAATACACGTATAGGAAAGTGGACATAGCTATAGATAGTAATTTTCTCTCTTCTCTTGTATCCTTGTAGTGGGATGCAAGCTGGCTTAACATCCATCCAATAATGATACCAAACATTGGAAGCCAATCTTTAAATTCCATATGATTCCTTGTGGAGCTTAACGCTTGAGCTGAGGGGCCGGGCGTTTAACCCGAAACCTCAGATAAAAGTTTTCAGTTTCCTAAACCACATATTTCCGAAAAGGTTCGCAGTACGCCCGGTCCCGCTCCAGCGTTTTGTTAGCAAATTCGTGTGCTATTCTATTTTTAAGTCTTTTCTTTGCCTCTTATTTCGTGCCAAATGAGATCTGCCTAAATTTTTATCCTTTCTTACCAATCGTAGATTTGCCTTTTCTTTGTGATACTGTCTGAATTTTTTAGACAGATCATCAGCTTTGAATAAATAAACGTTATCGATAGTTTCAATGTACTCAACTGTCTCTATATCTATCCCATGCAATTCGATAAACCTATCCACAATTACGGAAAATGTATTTGGTTGCCTATGATCAACATTTAGTTCTTCCCAAAAGCTCAATTCTCCTGTTTCTTGGCATTTAACCTTCCCTTTTTGTGAATTTTTTTTAAAAAAAGATAATTTTACCAATCTTAAGTCTTCAGAGATAGCATCCCGGCACGTTTTGCTAAATTTTGTCAAAGGAGATAAACTGCCATTTATGCATTTAAGATATGAAAAAATTTCACATGAAGAGTCAAGTCTGACAGCATTAAAACATTTTGTTTTATACCGGGTTTCATCAACTATAATTTCTTTAATCCCTGGGCCGATTTTTTCCTGTGCTTTTGGATGAATTCTTAGCAGATTTAAAACATCATTAAAATCTTCTTCATCAAGAGATTCTTGAAAGTCATAGGAGTTTAAAATTCTTTTGAAATGGGCAGTAACATCTTTTTTGTATTTAAATTTTAACGGCCCGATCTGTTTCCATTTTTCCATTTTTACAATCTATATTGTGTTTTGTTGCCTACTGCTAAAAAGTTATCTGGAGAATATCCTTTGTTGAGGCGTCCTTGGGCGGCCCGCATGCCCATCAAGGAGGTGATGGTTACTTTCTAAGTACTCCCGCGCCCAAGGTTGAAGGTTAAATGCAAATCCATTTAGCACATCCCCCATATTAGCAGCCAAATAAGTGATCCCTTTTGCTCTTAGCCCAGACATCACACCGTCTTCCATTCCTACATATACACTATTCTGTTGCCCATCAATGTACGGAACTAAATATCCTTTTTCCTCCGGTGTTAGCCGATGCAAATATTCCTGCTTTATTTTGAGAGCTTTTCGTTGCGCTTGTCCTTGCATTATGAAAATGAAAATCCTTGCAACACAGAATGACAATGTCAGCAGAAAAGCAGGGCCAAGATAAACTCTGTATTTGTTTCGGAATCCATCTACTGCCACAATCTTCGCATAATTTTCGGGCAGGAATAATATCAGTCCAAGAACCGTCACTATTGCTACTAAAAAAGCAGCCGGAATCTTTCGAAAGTAATCAGTAAAACTCGTCAATTTATCCATCATGCGTTTGGATTATCCTTTAAAAGCTGCTAACAGTGTTGATAAATAGAAAAATTCCATGATATCGACAGTAATAGATATGTCTCAAATAGCGCTATTTTACATTTATCCTTATATTAAAGAATCAAATATGGAAAAATTTTCCACATATAAAAAAACATTTTTCTTTTTCTGTATATTGTGATATTAGGCGATGCAATATGGAAAATCAAGCAAAATTTCGTCCTGATCCAAAACTAAAATTGATGGATCAGATTCTTCAAGTGATGCGTTACCATCATTATGCATATCGGACTGAGCAGACCTATTGCCAATGGATACGACGCTATATTCATTTTTTTGGCGGCCAGACTCATCCTCGTGACCTGGGCGTCAGGGACATCGAACGCTTTTTATCGGATTTGGCGGTCAATGGAAAAGTGTCGGCTTCCACTCAGCGACAGGCGCTCAACGCCATTGTCTTTCTATATCGCCAGGTTCTTGACATACCCATAGATGGTAAAATTCAACCCATCCGCTCAAAGAAGAAACCCAATCTTCCCACTGTGCTCAGCAGGGAAGAAATCAGACGGTTTTTCAGACATATTGAAGGAACACATGCCCTGATGGCAAAGCTTATGTACGGTTCAGGACTGCGACTCATGGAATGTGTGCGCCTCCGAATCAAGGACGTTGATTTTGACCGAAAAAGGATTCATGTGCTCGGCAAGGGAGACAAATGGCGAAGCACAATATTGGCCAACCCCATTATCCCTGTCCTTCGTAATCATATCGAATATGTTAAAAGCCTTCACCATTCCGATCTTGAAGCAGGCTTCGGGGAAGTTTATATTCCGTCGTCCCTGGAGAGGAAATATAAAAACGCCGCCATGGAAACCGTTTGGCAATACATATTTCCGTCTAAAAAACGTTCCATAGATCCTCGATCCGGACGTGAGCGTCGGCATCATGTCATTGAATCCGGCTTGCAAAAAGCGGTCAAAAGAGCCGCCGACCAGGCAAAAATTGACAAACGGGTCACTTGTCACACCCTTCGACACAGCTTTGCCACCGCCATGCTGGAAAATGGAATCAATATTCGCATGTTGCAGGAGCTGATGGGTCATGCGGATGTCAAGACCACTGAGCGATATACGCATGTGATGGATAAGGATATCTCCCGCATCAAAAGTCCGCTGGATGATTTGGAGTTGTGAAACGTGTCGCATGGGATTTTCAGATGAAAGAAGTATTATTTGCCTGTCCCCTATTTTCATTTAGAGAAAATTAACTTGCGTTGTAGGGTTAAAAAATATCGCTTAAATCCGGAGAAATCGCAAAAGCGGTCTTTAGAAAAACGATTTGACGAGATTTTCACCCGTAAAACCGGATTTGCTTCATTGGACCTGGCATTAAAACGCCTGTGGCGGAATAAATCCGAACTGCTGCTGGTTTTAAAACGGCCTGATATCCCCCTGCACAACAATTTGAGCGAACGAGACATCAGGGAATATGTCAAAAAACGAAAAATAAGCGGATCCACCCGGAGCGCATCCGGACGGCGATGCCGAGACACTTTTACCAGTCTTAAAAAAACTTGCCGCAAATTGGACATTTCATTTTGGGACTTTCTAAAAGATCGACTTGAGTCTCGGAATAAATATCCGCCCCTGGCTGAAATTGTAAAATTCAGAATGACTTGTTCCAGCGCATAATTGCGCCTTTACCCCTGACTTTTTGAGAAGTTACCAATTTAGGGCCTTTTTTTTAGTCTTTTTCCTGTTATTACAAATTTTTGCGACGGCCCGACCCCTATTCCTCACACATTATCCCCCTAAAATCATAGGCGTCCCCATTATCCCCATTATCCTCTTTGAATTTTTTTAATCTTCAAATTTTAGGCATAAGCTCATATTTACAAGATTTAACACCGCGATATACAATAGTTTTATCTTTGTATCTCTCGACTACTTCGTGAAAATCTTTGAAAGATAAAATTTCATAGTCAACTCATAATCTGACTCCGTTTAGCTATAATGTTGCTTTTCAGCGGGCGCGGCTTTTTGCGATCCGCTGCAAAAGTCTAGGTGCCGCTCATCGTTCCTGACTGCGCCACCGTTTCACTATTTCGTCAACATCCAGGTCTTCCGGGCCGCCCTTCCACTTGTTGTAAAAGTCGATATCATTGCTGTTTGGCGCGGGACTTGGTTCAGCGAATTTCAATCGAGTTGGAAGCGGGATCGCTTCGCCAAGGACAAGTGCTTCGCCTCGCCCAAGTCCAGCAAGGACACTCACCAGATCACCTTCGCTCTCTGGCACAAGCTTTCGAATGTACGCCTGATCGTCTGGGTTCGTGACTCGCAGGCATATGAATGTACCGCATTGAGAGAGCACAGTCTCTGAGACTTCGTGCGGCCGCTGGCTTACCACGGCCAATCCTACACCGTACTTCCGGCCTTCCTTTGCAATGCGCTCCATCGACTTTCGCGAGCCTGCAAACTGGCTCTTGCTCTCGCGCGGGATGTACGAATGCGCTTCTTCACAAATGAGCATAATCGGAAAGTCGCGATACTCAGGATTCCAATAGTTGAATTCAAACGCAAGGCGGCCAATCTGTGCAGCAACTGTCGGGCGGACATCGAATGGAACAGAGGACAGGTCGATGACAGTGACAGCGACCTTGGACTCCCCGAGACCGACGAAGTCCCGTAACAGTGTTGAAAGTGAGGCTGAGTTATTTCGTTTCTTTGGGTTTAAGAGGAAATCATATCTCACATCATTCAGTTTACTATCAAGTCGCATCAGGAAATTATCGAATGCTCCAGTTAGTGTTCCCTTGATCATTTTTGTCGCGCCCTGCACTAATCCATTCTTGGCCTCCAGAGCTTTGCGAATCTCTCCGATATCAAAATAAACCGGAGTGTCGAGCGTCGTGCGTTCTAGTCCTATTCGCTTGCCCTCTATGAGTCTCTGTTCACTAAGTGCGTCTCGAAATACAGTTGTCTGGTTGTGCGCGCTAAAGTCAGTTTGATCGATTAGGAGATCACAGAGCTCCGCATACGTCATTAGCCAGTAAGGAATCTCCAACTCTCTCGCATCCACATGGCGAACAATCGTATCATCGAATGCGTAGTGGTGTTTCCCATCCTTCGACTTCCAACAATACTCCCCGTGCAAGTCTAGAATGATGATGTGCGCCCTTGGCATCTCAGCAACCGTCTTCTGCACGACCGAGGCCACTGTCCAGGACTTGCCTGAACCGGTTTGACCTAGAATAGCAAAATGCCTGCCGAAGAGATTGGTGGCATACAAAGAAATTTTGATTGAAGGGTGGGTCGTCAGTGCTCCGACTGTGAACCCCTCGGCATGAAACCGCTCGAACATCTTCGTGATCTCGGCGGATCCAATAGCGTGAACCTCAGCACCAGTTGTCGGATACTGACCGACTCCGCGCTCAAAGTAGCCGTCAGTGGATATCGAACCTATCGGTGTCAATCGGGCAATACGCTTAGCGTAGGGCAGTCGCGCATCTGGCTCCCCGGGAGTTTCAATAGTCGGTACGGCAAGTGCTTCCTGCTCGGTCATCCTCGAAACCATCGCGATAATCTGCACCAAGCCCTGCCGAATGACAACATAGGAGCCAATCTGACCTACGGTTATGTCTTCGTCCCCAATGGTAATGGTCGGTACACGACCCTGTTCATCCTCAACGAGAGTTGCCGTTAGCAGATTGCCTTGCACATCAACGAGATGCCCTATGACGGTATTAGTTTCGCTTGGCATAGTTCAGATCCTTTTCGAGAGATATTCAAATTTCCACAGGTTGGGGTGTCCCGCTCCGACTTCGCTCTTGATAGCGCAACGATCCTCGGTCACAATGATCACGTTGCTCTTTGCACTCCAGCGATTCCAAGCTTCATCCGACAAGTCCTTTGCAAATATCAACACTGTAAAGTCAGTTCGTGCGAGCGCGCTCTCGATGACAGTGTTGACGTGTTCATCCGAAAATCCGTAGCCGATGCAGGCAAGGCGATGCAAGGGATTGTGATCCTGTCCGAGCGCGCCTCGAAAAGCAGACCACAATGCCTGATAGGGTTGAGTCATGGTATCATCCGCCTTGCGCCGTTGCGGAGGAATCATCAGACGCTTGGTGTTATCTGGAATAGAGACGCCGAAGCCACAACGACGTACACCATGCGTATCACAGTGATACCATCCGAGAGACCCATGCAATTTGAGCAGATGAAGTGGTTTTGCGGTTTCATCAGTTTGTCGCCCTTTGTGGGTTCCCCTGACCCTGAAAATTCGTTCTTCGAAAGTAGCTGCATCAAAGTACGCATGCTCGTGTCCAGCAAAGCCATCGTACAGGCGCACCTCCCCGAGTTCTGCTGCTCGCTCGATGAGCGGATCATAGTTCAGGTTGAAGACTTTCAGGTGCGGCACCGATTTGGCTGCCCCTCGCCTTACAAACTCAACATGAGAGTCCAGCGGAGGAGCAAGGGGCAGGAACAGGTCGGCGATTGCCTTTGCCACAAGGTGGCGATGATCGCCTTCTTCCGGTCCACCACCGTCGAGCAAGTCAAGGGCATGCTCTATGCCCTTAGTTCCCGGAAAATCGATTTTTCGTTGTATTTCATCGCGCTTCTCAACATCGGAAATGTGGTCTTTGATCTTGTCCCATAACTCGAAGGAGAGCGGATAACCATTACCATTAAGGTATGACGAGCCAGCCCCTAATAGATAGCCAACACGTTGCGATTGGAGTTGCTCGGTAATCTTAGATTCGAGTGCTGATGTGAATTCCAATGCTGTCCTCACTCCGTTCGGTCTTGCGCCTAACGACCTGCATCACCAGCGGCCCACCCGAGCTTGCCGCGTTAGTGCCGCCGCGCTTCTTGCCGTATGGTGGATGCAATGGTTCGACATTTTCTATTCTTCTTCATACCCCTGAAGTTCTTTTTGATACTCAATTGCGTCAATTGTTTTATTTTTAAAATTTGTCCAATTTCGGCAATTACAGGCTATTTCTCTGAGTTCATCCATTTCTACATCCCAGCTTCGTGCTGCTTTAAGCCAGTTTAACGCTTGGTAATTGTTGAAATAGCCGCAGCGGTTTCTTGCTATACCCCTAATGTAATATAAATCTTTTAAATCTGGATTTTCTTTGCTGTCACGCTCTACTCGACAAATGCCTGGGACTTTGGCAAAAGCTTCCTCCCATGACTCGGATGTCAAGGTACCATTCTCATCAAATTTCAAATATGACTCGGCAGCTACATCCATTGCATAAGTAATTTCATCCAACGAGAATTTGCGGAGCCATTTTTTGATATTTTTTTTGCCATTATCATTTACCGTGTAACCGGGCGCATGCTCATGCCAATACTCAATGTAATGAGTAGGTCATCAAGGATTTTCTGCCGTTGAATCCGCCGGTAGAATTGATGCGAGTGATTTTTCAAGATCGATTCCGTGTCGAACGGCGATTTGCGCTATATGAATGCCGAATGTGGCTCGTAGTTCACCAAGTGCGCCAAAGAAGTATGCCGCTGTCTCGTTGCCTCGTGAATGATACAGCGAGACCAAGACTTTTCGGGTTTCAATCCTTTGTACTTCGTTAAGAAACCTACGAGAGGCTGCTCGCATGCTACTGATCGATTTGGCCAGTTCACAACAGCGATCTATATGCTCTAAATCATCAGTAAGTCTCGCTCTGATTTGAATAACTGATTCGACCACGTCCCGCAATCGCTCATCAAAATAGTCAACATATAAAACCCGCCGGTCTTCCAGATATGTCAATAGACGTCTGGCGACCTCGACCTCAAGTGAAGGCGGTTGCCAGGATACACCAAATATCGGGGTTGAGATTCCTGTTATTCTCTTGGCAATTTCATCGAACCGAATCCCCCCTCTCGACCTTCTGTCTCGGTTTCGCATTTCCGCCTCTCTCTCGTAGTCTCGTTTATATAGTTTTCAAAAACATTGTACTTGCGCCCAACGTGAAAGTCACCCACCATCATGTAGCGGCAGCGAAATGATAGTTGGGTGAACTGATTTGTTGGAGCTTGTTTTGCCTATTTAAAGCCCCATTTCTCAGAAAATCGCCGCCCCTTTTTGGTAAGTTCATATGCGGCAGCTTGGACTGCACCGTGTTCATGATTCGGCGTAACAATTGAATGCAACACGTCGGTTTGCAACAGAAAACCAAGTTCGACGAGATGGTTAACCAAATATGGTGCAGCGGCAACAAAACCCTTTCGGTAGCTCTCTTTTAACGCGTTTACACCATACTGTGTCACAACTTTGCAAATCAGGCGTTTCTTGATAGCTACTATGTCGTCTTTTGATGGGCCTTTATTCTGGTGGTGCAGATGATGACAGTTATGGCATAGGATGATTTTGTTGTCATACGATTCATTTTTTGGTTCCTGTTGCTCAATGTGATGGGTTGTCAGTACGCGGTAGTCCTTGATCCCGCAATAGGCACAAGCTCCATCAGTTTCAGTGAGCAACAATGTTTCGACATTTGGCATCTATATTTCTGGTCCTCCAATCGCGGCGCTGACCCGCGAGCACGGCGGATGGGGAGTAGGTCGCAGGCATAGTCCCATTTAACGAGCGCGGTCGGGTCCAGTTCCTTGTTCCGGCGCGTGAGCATGCCGGGGCCGGGAACAAGTGACTGTATAGTTTTCCGATATGGTTAATGAAAAATAATTACTTGACAAGCAAAACAATGTCAAACATAAAAACCAACCGGATCACATTACACTTTTTGCGGTATAAGGCCATAAATATCATGCTCAGGATTTCTGGCGAAATACAAAAAATATGATGAGACGCTCATAGAAAAACAGCTTCCCGAAAAATCAACAGGGTCATTGGGAAAAATGTTTAACAATATCAGGCTATTTTTGCAACAAATAAAATAACCGATCCGCGCGGGAAATAGGTCCCTGGCGGTATGAAACGGCGCTGCATTTTTTGAAAAAAGGAAGAATTTTTGTTGGAAATTGAAGGGTGGGGGAACTCAACAAGCGCCATGAACTCAAAAAACCCAATGAACTCAAACTGGCGCGCCCGGCAGGACTCGAACCTGCGGCCTACGGATTCGAAGTCCGGCGCTCTATCCAGCTGAGCTACGGGCGCGTGGGGGAAGTCGGAGGAAAAAAATGGGGTGAGTGAAGGGACTTGAACCATAGACAACCGGGGCCACAACCCGGCGCTCTACTAGCTGAGCTACACCCAGCACAATACTATTTGCCTGTCCCCTATTTTCCATTAAAAATAAGCGCTGCAACGCCGTAGATCGGATTTTTTACGACGCCATCAACTTTGAGTATTGCCAAAATAGTCGCCAAGCAGTTCTTCCATGTCATTGATTTTTGTGCGCCGCAAATCAACGCCCAATTGATGCAATAACAACCCCGGCCCCTTGCCCGATAAGTCCTTTTGACAACAAACCGAATCGATCCCCTTGTCAGATATGTAATGCGCCAGTTTAATGCCACGCTGCTTATCATCTTCCCGAAAAGGGTTGGGTTCAGTCGTCAGATCAGTATACGTCCCTGATTCCTGATCATATTTAAGAATCGTGAGAGTCTTGGAATCGCCAAAATGAGCGGACACCTTCCTCCCGCCTTCTTCAGAGGGAATTAGAATGGTTAAGACAGCAGGCAGCTCATGGGTATACTGGATAAAAATTTGGTCAATGGCGGGGTCGCTATCCTTGAGCGCCTTTTTTAAATTGATCACAATCTTTTTGGCTTGTTCAATTTCATACGCTTTTATCCCGAGGGAAAGATGCAAAAACCTGAAGCTACCGGCATTTCGGCCAGAGATCTTTTTCACTTTTGTAACTCCTGGCTGCCGAGAGAGCAGTTGGGAGTATGATTTTATTTTTTCAGCATCCAATGAAATATCAAGGAGAACTTTGAGATTATCCCAGATGATCTCTCCCCCTATCTTGACAATTATTAAAGCGACAAACAAGGCGGCCCAGCGGTCAAGGTTTACCCCAAACAGCGCCCCTGCCAGGCCGATCAGGACAACCAATGAAGAGAACACATCTGACAACGTATGATTGCCGCTTGCCTCAATGCCAGGTGAGTTGATCAGCCTGCCGGATTTTGCCTCAAATCGGCCCCAAAAAAAATCCAGCGTCATGCCGGCTAAAACGGCGGCAATGCCGACCGGGATATTTTTCGGCAAGACGCTTCCCCCTGAAATGAAAACCTGGAGAATCTCGTATGCGCCGTACAGAATGGCCAGACCTATGGCTAACGCCAGCAGGTTCTCAATTTTGTAGAATCCGAAAGGAAAACGTTTGAATTTTTGGGGAGCCAGCCTTACCCCGATCCAGACCAGAAACGACCCGGCGACATCGGCTGCGGAATGAATAGAATCTGCCAAAAGGCCCGCGCTGCCTGTATAGATCGCGGCAAAAATCTTAATACCGCTCTCAAACAGCGACTCAAGGGCAGAGATAAGCACAACCCATTTACGTCTGAATTCCTTTTGCTCAGTTGTTAAAATTTCCTGGGGCATTCTTTCTCCTTTCCTTTTGCATAATCGCGGCGCGTAGAGCGCGCCGGGCGGGGAACTGGACGTAGCCAGCGCCGCGATTCCCGGCGACGCAGTCGCCGGGAACAAGTCATTGTATAGTTTTTCGTATATCGTTAATGAAAAACAATTACTTGACAAACAAAACAATGTCAAACATAAAAAATCAACCGGATCACAGCACACTTTTTGCGGTATAAGGCCATAAATATCATGCTCAGGATTCCTGACGAAATACAAAAAGATATGATGAGACGCTCATAGAAAAACAGCTTCCCGAAAAATCAACAGGGTCATTGGGAAAAATGTTTAACAATATCGGGCTGTTTTTTCTACCAATAAAATAACCGATCCGCGCGGGGAATATGTCTTCGGCGGTATGAAACAGCGCCGATTTTTTTGAAAACAGAAAGAATTTGCGCAGGAAATCGAAGGATGGGGGAACTCAACAAGCGCCATGAACCCCAAAAACCCAACAAACTCAAACTGGCGCGCCCGGCAGGACTCGAACCTGCGGCCTACGGATTCGAAGTCCGGCGCTCTATCCAGCTGAGCTACGGGCGCGTGGGGGAAGTCGGAGGAAAAAAATGGGGTGAGTGAAGGGACTTGAACCCTCGACAACCGGGGCCACAACCCGGCGCTCTACCAGCTGAGCTACACCCACCACAAGGTTTAGGGCTCACTCAAAAATAACTTTACATTTTGGAAGCCCATTCATCCTGCCTGACCGCGTTATGAAAACTCGGCATATCCCGATATGCCTCAAGTTTTCACGCCTTGTCAGCCAGGCGACTTAACTCCCAAAATTGTAAACTAATTTTTGAGTGAACCCTTGTCGAAAACGGGACCATATCAGATCGTCGGGCGGTTTTCAAGGGATTTCGGCATTTTTTTTTAAAAAATCGCCCGCTCACCGAACCTGGAAGACATATTCCATTCCGCCGGGCCCCACGAAATGGAATTTTCCGCCGGGAAGGCGGGGAATGTCCCCGTTGTCGCGCTTATGGGGCTTTCGGCGGCTGTTGATGATATTGATGGCCGCAGGCGAGCTGGCCTTTCCGAGAAAGTAGCATGAGCGCCGGTCCATGAGATCCAGGCTCACATCCCCGGGCGATTCTGTGGCGAAAATCAGCCCGAAACCCTTTTTTCGCGCCATTTCGATCAGCTCCCGGATGAGCGGGGGGGACTCGCCCTTGCCCGAGGCGGGGATGAAGCGGGACGCCTCGTCAAAGATGAGCAGCCCGTTCAGGACGCCGGGGGCGTCGGGCCTGTTTTTCATCCATTGAATAAGGGTTCGGCAGACCCGGACCATCAGCTCATCCAGAACTTTGAAATTGGCGATCATGCCCGAGGCGTCAAACACCGGCGCATGAATTTTCGCAAACCCCTGGATGGACGATTCCCGCTCCCGGAAGAGGCGGCCCGGCTCCACGCCCGGTTTTCTCCAGGTCTGCATGCTTTTTTTGTCAATGTCGAAATCATGGGATTCCGGGTTTCCCAGGGATGAGATTTCTCCAAACGCCCCCCCTGAGTCAAAAATCACGGTCGGGGCGTTTAAAGCGGCGGCGCTTCGGACAAGGCTTAAAACCAGGGCGTTTTTCCCGGACCCCTCGCCGGAAAGGATCATGGAGGCCCCGGCGAAAATTCCCGGGGGGACGGCGATGACGTCGGCGGTTTTTTGTTTTTCCGCGTCCGCCGGATCCGCTTCGGGGTCCGGGTCGGCGCCCAGACCCAGGACAAAATCCCCCTGGGGGGCGGAGTCGGGCGCGGGGGAATCCGGAAGAGGGGCAGGGGGCTTTTCCGGCTTTTTTTCAAGGAGAAAAGGCGTCGCGCTCTCCATGAATTCCAGCCCTGTGGCGGGTTTTTGTTCCTTGAGCCAGTTAAGAAACCCGGGGCTTCGCTCGTTTTCCATGGCCTGGAGGGCCAGCATGGTTTTAAGATCGTCATCTGAAAGCCTTGCGAAGATTCCCCCGTTTTCTTTGAACCAGTCCACCATGGCCAGGGTTTTTTCGCCCCCCGGGGGCGCCGCCGGCCCCAGGGACGCTATGACCATGCGTCTGTCCGGCGCGTTCGGGCCGATCCCGGAGGCGGTCATGGCGGCTTTCAGACGCGCCTGGAAGGCGATGACATGGGTTTTGAAGATGGCCCGGGCGCAAAAATGCCTTTCCCGGTTTTTTCCCCCGCTGTTTTTTGAAGAGGGGAAAATGACCTGGATCCGGGCGTGAAGGGGCGGGTATTTCCCGTCCCCCCGGAATTCGGTTTCCAGGGCCGTTTCGGCGTTTTTCGGAAAATCGTTTTCGCAAACAAAGCTTTTAAACGCGCTTTGAATGAGCGCGGCCGCGCGTGTTTCCCCGTCTTCCCCCTCGAAAATTCTGGAGATGTCGGCGTTTTTTTTCAGGTTTTTGAATGTGTGGTTCCATTCATCCCGCTTGCCCGACTGGTTCGTGCCGCCGGGGGGGCTTTCCGGCTGGGCGTCCGACCCCGGCCCGCCGAAGGAGGTCAGCTCCTGAATCTTTTTTTGTTTGAGGCACATCTCCCGATGGCGGTCGCATCTCTGGAGTATTTCCCGGGGGAAAAGCTCCCGGGCGGTTTCAAAGGCCGACGGCCGGAAGGGCCAGGAGGGGTAGGGGGGGATAAATTTCGCCTTTTTGTACGCCGGGGCGAGTCTTACCGCCGCTATGCTTTCGGCGGTTTTGCTTTTGATGACCGGCCCCAGGCGATGGGGCGGATGAAAGCGGTGGGCGGCGGAGGCCACGGTTTTTTCCATGAGCGCCTGCCAGGTGGTCTCCAGACATGAGACCACGATGAGGGTCCTTGAGGTCATGTCCCGAAGCGCCATGAGCCCGCCGCCGATCTCCTCCAGGCGCGACATGGACAAACCCTGCCGGTCGGACAGACGCCCGCCGGAGCCGTCTCCCGAGGCCAGATGGCGTCGGATCACAGTGGAGTCGAGCTGGTCCAGGGCCAGTATGGCGGGCCCCTTGAGGCTCATGAGCCGGGAGAGGGAGGCGATGATCCGGTTTGGGTTTTCCCTTGTCCGGGCGAAGCCGAAGGCGTCTTTTTCGTTTTTTTGGATCTCAAGGCCCCGCAGCCACTGGTACCCGACCTGGGAAATCCCGGGAGAGGCGGAGTTGAGAAGCAGAAGGGCCGTCAGGGCGTCTTTATGGGCGCGCATTTCAGCGGGGTAGAGGCTTAAAAGACGGCGGGTGATTTTCTCTTTTTGGCGGATGAGTTTTTTATAGCCGGATTTGGAGAGTTTTTTAGCGGGCCGTTGGCCGGGTTTGGCCAGTTTGAGGCCGAAAAGCATATGGGTGAGCCATTCCTGGAACTGGGGCGCCCCGTTGGGGTCGTTTCCCGGGGGCCGTTGCAGGGAGTCCACATATCCCGAAAGGATGGTTTCGGAAAAGTCCGGGGCGTGGGTCATGTCCGCCAGGATGAAGGCGCCGATTTTTTTTTCATTTTCCCGTCTCAGCGCCCCCAGCAGGTGGGTTTTCCCCGAGCCGGCCGGCCCGGACAGCACATGCCCCAGGGGCGACAGGGAAGAGGGGCTTTCCGCCATCTGGTCCAGGTCCCGGGAGATGTTTTTTTTAAATTCCCGGCGCAGTTCCGGGACATCATGGGGAGAGGGCTCCCACACGCTTTTGACGTTCAGGGTCCAGTTGAAATCCGCGTTTTCAAGGGCGCCGGGATGAATCATGCGTCAGGGCCTTTTTTTATTTTTAAAAGTGTTTTAAACCAAACCGGACGCCCGCCGGGGCGTCACATCGAGGTCATGTACAGGATGTGGTTTTTTCTCCCCATGACTAAGACGGCCGCCGCCTCGTCCTCCGGCGTGATTTCAGACGGGTCGTCCAAGGGGTAGAGAACCGCGGTCCCGTCCAATTGCATGTCTCGGATGATCGCCTCCAGGGTCCGGGGGGGAATGTCATCCGCGATTTCGCGCAGACGGGCCAGGCGGATCCGAACGTTTAATCTTCCGCCGGACGCCTCCAGGCAGGCGGCTTTGATCCTTTTTTTTCCCTGGTCTTTCTCATGGTCTTTGCCTCGGCGAATTCCCCGCCCGGGCGAAACCGCGTTTCGGGACGTTTCGGCTTTTTTATGTTTTTCGCCGTTTTCTTTGGGGCGCAATATTTCGGTCAGGGGGATGTTTTCGGCCGCCATGTGGCGCTTGAGCGCTGAAAGCAGACAGGCGAAAGGCGCCGCCGCGTTGACGGTGCGGGAAAAAGGCGCGTCGAGGTTTTTTTCGGCCCAGGCCCAGGCTTTTTCCGTCAGCTCCACATAAAAGGCCCGCCCACGCTTTGAAAGACAAATAAGACCGGCGTCGGCCAGCTCCTTTCTCTGGGCCGGGGTCAGACGGGGCTTGAGCCTGGACTGCATGGGCGCCGGGTCGTCGGAGAACAAAAGACGCCAGAGAGCCAGGGTCTGTATGGGAGAGGGCGTGAAGTCCATTTTGGGGGCCTTTTGTCTTTTTTGAATCGCTTGAAAAAACGCCTCGTCTGTCCCACAGGGTTAACATGACTGCGGCCGGATGTCAATATGGGCGGACGAGGAGTTTTCCTTGACCTGGGGGCGGGGTTTTTTTATAAGGGGGGAAAGAGACAAACATGTTTTTTAAAGTCGTCAGCCGTTTTAATCTTTTATTCCTTTTTTGATATGGGGGAGGAGGCCTGTTATGATGAATAAAAAAACCTTTGGATCCATCTTCGCCGTCGCCGTGGCGCTGTCCATGCTGATGATGGCCCCGGCCCATTCCGTCCGGGCCGCTGAAAAAGAATGGGTCTTCGGCCTCCTTCTGGTGGGGCCGCGCAATGACCGGGGCTGGAGCCAGGCCCATTTCGAGGCCGGGAAGTATGTGGAGAAAAAAATCCCCGGGACCCGGATGATTTATATCGACAAGGTCAATCCCTCGGACCGGCCCGGCGTCACCGTCCCCCAGCTGGTGGAGGATATGGTCGAGAAAGGCGCCCGGCTGATCATCGCCAACTCCGATGACATGAAGGACGGAGCCCGTCAGGCCGCTCTCATGTACCCGGGCGTCCGTTTTATCCATGTTTCAGGAGACGACGTTCTGACGGGAAAGGCCCCGAAAAATTTGAGCAATCTTATGGGGCGCATGGAGTACGGCAAGATGATGGCCGGTTTCGCGGCGGCCCTTTCCACCAAGACCGGCAAGCTGGCCTACCTGGGCCCCCTTTTGAACGAAGAGACCCGCAGGCTGACCGCCTCCGCCTACCTGGGCGCCCGATACGCCTGGGAAAAGGTCCTGGGAAAGGACCCGAAGGATTTGACGTTCAAGGTCACCTGGATCGGCTTCTGGTTCAACATTCCGGGCGTCACGGCGGATCCCACCCAGGTGACGCGGAATTTTTTCAACTCGGGCCATGACGTGGTCATCTCGGGCATCGACACCACCGAGGCCCTGGTGGTGGCCGATCAGAAGCGCCGGGAAGGCAAACGCGTGTGGGCCGTTCCATACGATTATGTGGGGGCGTGCGGGAGCGCCCCGGAGGTCTGCCTGGGGGTCCCGTACTTTAACTGGGGACCGGATTATGTGAATTTTATCAAAAAGCTTCGGGCGGGCCGGTGGGAATCGGAATGGATATGGTCCCATCCCGACTGGAAGAACATCAACGATCCCGACTCCAGCCCCGTGGGGTTCATCCCGGGAAAAGGGCTTTCGGCAAACGCGAAAAAATCCCTGGACGCCTTTATTCAGGATTTGGGCTCCGGGGCCGTGAACCTTTTCACCGGTCCGCTGGACTACCAGGACGGAAGCGTTTTTGTTAAAAAGGGGGAGACGGCCACCGATTCCCAGGTATGGCGCATGCGGGATCTTCTGAAGGGCATGACCGGCCGGGGCGCGGCGGAATAAATCGGGACGCCTTGACATGACCCACCGGGATTCGGACATCCACGTTGAGATGAGAGACATTCGCAAGTATTACGGCCCCGTCAAAGCCAACGACGGCGTGTCGCTTGTGATCAAGAAAGGCTCTATTCATGGAGCGCTGGGCGAAAACGGGGCCGGCAAAAGCACGCTGATGAAAATTCTGGCCGGCGCCGTTCAAAAAACCGGCGGCTCCATTCGGATCGACGGCCGCAGGGCGGACTTTAAGAATCCGGCCATGGCCCTTCGCGCCGGTGTCGGCATGCTGTTTCAGGAGCCGATGGATTTTCCGGGCCTGACGGTTCTGGAAAATTTTATGCTGGGTCAGTCCGGGGGCGACCGGAAAACCTTTTTGAAGAAACTGGAAGGGGCCATGGCCCGGTTCAATTTCAACCTGGACCCGGGGGCCCTGGAGGAGAGTCTCACCATCGGCCAGCGGCATCAGCTGGAGCTTTTGCGTCTTTTGGAAAAAGGCGTCCGGGTTCTTATACTGGACGAGCCCGCCACCGGGATATCGGACCGTTTGAAAGAGGGGCTGTTTGAGGCGCTGCGCCGTCTGGCCGCCATGGGAAAAAGCGTGGTTCTGGTGTCCCATAAACTGGAGGATGTCCGGGCGCTTTGCGATGAGGTCACGGTGTTAAGGCGCGGGAAGGTCGCCGGCCGGATCAGCCGGCCTTTTGACGCCGAGACCGTGTTTGAGATGATGTTTAAGACCAGGCCCCCACCCTTTCGCGCCCCGGCGTCGGTCGCGGGCGAGGCGGTTTTGGAGTTTCGGCATGTGAGCGCCGGGGGCCCGGGGCCGGGCCTGAAAAACTGCCATGTCACGGCGCGCCGGGGAGAAATCACGGCGCTTCTGGGCGTGGAGGGAAGCGGCCAGTCCCTTTTTTTCCGGATGGGCGCCGGGCTCAAGCGGCCGGGCGCGGGCGAGGTTTTCCTGCGGGGCCAAAACATGACCGGAAAACCTTTCCGCCGCTTTCAGGAAATGGGCGCGGCCTTTCTGCCGGCGGACCGGGTGGGGGAGGGGCTGATTTCCTCCTTTTCCATCTCCGAGCATTTTATCCTGAAAAGAAAAAAAGGCTTTTTTTTAAATCGAAAACAGGGCCTTGAAACGGCCCGGGCGGCCATCGGCCGTTTTGACATCAAAGGCTCCCCCGGCTCCGCCGCCGGGGCGCTTTCCGGGGGAAACCAGCAGCGGCTGCTCATGTCCTTTCTTCCTCAAAATCCCGCTGTTTTGCTCCTGGAGGACCCGGCCCGGGGGCTGGACCCCGAATCGGCCCGCATGGTGTGGGAGCGCCTGAAACGCCACGCCGTGAACGGGGCCGCTGTTTTGTTCTCCTCCTCTGAAATCGACGACGCCATCATGGCCGCCCACCGCGCCCTTGTGTTTTTCAACGGCGCCATTATTAAGGATTTTAACATGGAAAACGCCGATGTCGGCGAAATCGGCCGGGCCATCGCCGGCGATATACGGTCTGATGCGTAAGCCTCCGCCGCTTCTGAGTTCTGTTTTCCGCGCGTGCGCGGCGGCCGGGGCCGCCTTCGCGTTCGCGGCCCTGGCGCTGTTCCTGGCGGGCGCCGATCCTGTTGATGCGTGTTTTCTGATGCTCAAGGGCTCCCTGGGCTCCTGGGGAAAATTCGCCCGGGTCATCCAGGTGTGGATTCCTTTGGTCCTTTGCGCCTGCGGACTGCTTTTCACATTCAGAATGAACCTGTGGAACATCGGGGTGGAAGGCCAGATGATCGTGGGCGCCGTGTGCGCCACCGCCCTGCTCAGGATGGGGCCGGCCGTGGATTTCCCGGCCCTGTTTCTCTGCCTGTCCTTTTTCGCCGGCGCGGCGGGCGGGGCGCTGTGGGCCATGGTCGCGGGTTTTTTAAAAACAAAGGGCGGGGTCAACGAAATTTTCGCGGGTCTGGGGCTCAACTTTGTGGCCCAGGGCCTTGTGCTGTGGCTGATATTCGGGAAGTGGCGGCGCCCCGGCTCGGCCTCCATGAGCGGCACGGCGCTTTTTGAGCCCGGGCTGTGGCTTTCGGTCTGGCCGAATTTCCGGATCTCCCCGGCGGGTCTGGCGCTGGCGCTGGCCGCCATCGCGGCCGCCGGGTTTGTGTTGAACCGGGCCCGGATCGGCCTTCATTTCCGGGCCATCGGGGAAAACCGCGCGGCGGCCTTTCTTCTGGGCGCCAGACCCGCCCGGCTGATGATCATCGGCATGGTTCTGGCCGGGGGGTTCGCGGGGCTGGCCGGGACCGTCCAGGTCACCGGGGTCTATCACCGCCTGATACCGGCCATCTCCAGCAATTACGGATACCTGGCGCTTCTGGTGGCCATGCTTTCCAACTACGGGATTCGAATGGTTCCGGTGGTGGCGTTTTTTTTCGCCTGTCTGAATGTGGGCAGCATCCAGCTTCCCATGGTTTTGCAGATCGACTCTTCCTTAAGCGGGGTGATCCAGGGCGCCCTGGTCCTGGCGGCCCTGGGAGCCAGATCCTGGCACGACCTTAAACACACACGGCGGGCGGAATAATGGACATCAGCCCGGCCATGCTTTTTTCAGGGGTCCTGGCGGTGGCCGCGCCCATTGTCCTGGCGGTTCTGGGCGAGACCCTGACGGAAAAATCCGGGGTCATCAATCTGTCCATAGACGGCGTCATCCTTTTAACCGCCATGGTCGCCTTTGCGACGGCCTATGAAACCGGCAGCGTGGCGGCGGGCTTTGTCTCGGCGGCGGCGGTGGGAGGGCTGTGCGCCCTGGTGGTGGCGGTTTTCAGCGTTTACCTGGGCCGGTCCCAGACAGCGGTGGGCTTCGCTTTGACCCTCATGGCCCGGGACCTCGCCTATTTCCTCGGAAACCCCTACGCCGGGGTCCGGGGGCCCCAGGCCGAGACGGCGCCCATCTGGCTCCTGCGCGACATTCCCTTTTTCGGCGAGGCGTTTTTTTCCCATTCCGTCCCGGTTTACATGGGCTTTTTTCTGACCTTTCTGCTCTGGTTTTTCATATACAAAACCCCCGCGGGCCTGAGCCTGAGATCCGTGGGCGAGCGCCCCGAGGCGTCTTACGCCCGGGGGCTTTCCCCCCGGCCCATCCGGATGCTCTGCGTGGTGTGCGGGGGGATTTTCACGGGCCTTGCGGGCGCGGCCTTTTCCCTTTCGGTGAAGCCGGGCTGGGGCCGCCCCCAGGGGGCCGAGGGAACGGGCTGGATCGCCCTGGCCCTGGTGATTTTCGGGGGATGGCATCCGGTCCGGGCCGTTTTGGGCGCCTGTTTTTTTTCGTTTCTGCAAATCGCGGGCATTTATTTCCAGGGCTGGTTTCCCTCGATCCCGGCCCAGGCGCTTCAGATCGCCCCCTTTCCCCTGATGATATTCGCCCTTCTGATCATGGATTTCGCCCAGAAAGAATCGGTCCTGGACTGGGCCGGCAAAAGACGGCTGGCGAAATCCGTCCTGAAGATTTTTTCCGGCCGCCCCCCGGCCGCTTTGGGAAAGCCTTATAAGCCGGATTGAGGCGTTTAAACTGCGCGCTTTTTATTTGAAGGTAATCCTTAACTGCTCTATTTTGTTTTGAACATCGTCAAATGGGGCATATTTGGAGAAAAAAATGAGAAATAATATTCCTTTTGGATATTTGTTTATTTTATTTTGGTTTATTTTTGTTCCACCCCTTTTATCATATGCCGCTGAAAAAAACATTGACTTGTCAAAAGGCCAGGTTCTGTACGTGCCCGCTTATTCACACATTTATAGTGGCAATAGAGAGAGACCTTTCATGTTGACGGTGACATTGAGCATTAGAAACATTGATCCAAAGCATCGAATCAAAATCAACATGGTTGATTATTATGAAACGCAAGGCAAATTGTTGAAAAAATATATGGACAAACCCATCATATTGAATCCATTAGGCTCTTTGCGCTATGTGATATCAGAAAGAGACAAAACTGGGGGGTCAGGCGCCAATTTTATGGTTGAATGGCAATCCAATAAATTTGTTAATCCCCCCATTATTGAATCAATAATGATTGGCACGCAATCACAACAAGGGGTTTCCTTTACATCTCGTGGTAAAGTAATATATACTGCTGATTAATGTCGAAAAGGTTTTTGCGGCGGGGCGCTCCACCCGGGAGGCGATGATATGTTTTTTGCCGGGGTTTGACTCAATGGTGGCGTTGTCGCTCTCCTTTCCGCAGCTGGTGAATATGATTTCCCCTGGGGAGGCATGGATCAGCGCGGCGACTTTTGCCCGGGGCCTCGTCTGTTTTTGCCGCGACATTTTTCCCCAAACTGCTCGCGCTGGAGGGGTTCCCAGATGCGCGGGCCATGGCGATATAATGTCAAGGATTCATCTTGACTTTTCATCGCAAATAGAATATTTTTAATAAAAACAGGGGATAAACGTTTCCCCCATCATTTTCTTTATTTAAAAGAGGCGGAATTATGAAATCTATAAAATACTTGCTGTTGACTTTGTCTTTGATCTTTTTAAGCGGATGCCTGTTAACAAAGGCCGTGACTGTGCCCATGAGGGTGGGAGGGGCTGTTATTTCGGTTGTTCCTGTGGTGGGGGACGTGGTGGATGAGGCCATTGATAAGGCGGCGGATGTGGTGGATAAGATTCCTCTGTAAACGATGCCGTCTCACCCGGTTTTTACGACGCCATCAAATTTGATAAACTCGTAAAAAAGCTTGGGATGGCTAAGCTAAAAATTCCTATGGGTTCGCTCAAAAATTAATTTACAATTTTGGGAGTTAAGTCGCCTGTCTGACAAGGCGTGAAAACTTAAGGCATATCGGGATATGCCGAGTTTTCATAACGCGGTCAGGCAGGATGAATTGGCTTCCAAAATGTAAAGTTATTTTTGAGCGAGCCCTATGCGGATTCAGACGTTCCCAGAGCGTTTCCCCTCCGGTTTTGTCTTGACGAAAGCGAAGATTTCGTGTGTATAATCCATTATGTGGAATCGGAAAAAGCGCGTCAATGAACCCATCATAACAGGAGACATTGAGTATGAACGCGGTGGCCGTAAATATGAATCTGCCGCTCAGTATTTCTGAGGAAGATGTGCGAACGCTGCTCGCCATAAAACTGTTTGAGGTTGGCAAGGTGTCCTTGGGGCAAGCGGCGAAGATCGCAAATTTCTCCAAACGGGCATTTGTTGATGTCTTAGGGCGATATCAGATTCCAGTGTGCAATTACGACGCCGAAGAGTTGCGGCGGGAGATTGAGGAATGAAGGAGTCCATTATTAAGCTTATGGTTGATGATGGGGAGGCCGAGGCGATTGCCCTCGCGTATGAAAAAGGCCGGCGGATCATCTTGGATAATCGTCACGCCAGAAAAGTCGCGAAGCGTTTGGGAGTGAGGATGATCGGGACGGTTGGAATTTTGGTTAAGGCAAAACGGCACAAGCGCATCGTGGCTGTCAAACCCTTCATTGAGAAATTGAAAACGCAGAATTTCCACATCAGCAAGGAGCTTAAACAAGAGGCTCTCAGACTTGCCGGCGAACAGGTCATGTGTGGATAAGCTCCTGAAAAACCGTTTTCTTCCGTAGGTTGGGTTGAGGAACGAAACCCAACATCATATGTTACGATAACGCAAATTAATAATGAATTTTTAACTTCCTTGGCAAGTCGGTTGTTATGTGATTTGGTATTAATCAGGAAATAAACAGATGAATAAAAGGCGGATATCCCATGACACAAACACTGTATGCGACATATGACGGGCGTGTCCTCATGCCGGAAGGAAAAGTTGATTTATTGCCCAACGAACGGTATTTCATTCGGATTGAGGCAAAGTCGGAGCGGAAAATCACGCGAAAGAAAAAAATCCTGAAGCGGATATCGGCAAGAGCCATGGATTTGGAAATCTCCGATCTGGCCGAGCAACATGATCATTACCTTTATGGAACCGAAAAACGATGATTAAGCCTGTTTTTTTGGATACCAGCTATTTACTGGCTTTGCTTAACTCCCACGACGAATTCCATCAACAAGCTTTGACGCTGGCTGATGAAATTCACGGGAAACTGATCACGACCGAAGCTGTTTTAACTGAAATAGGCAATGCGCTGGCCAAAATCCAATGGCGTGAGCTGGCGGTTGACACGCTGAATGATCTTCAAAATGATGAAGATGTGGAAGTCCTTTCAGTAAGTCCTGAGTTGTTTTCAACGGCTCTGAATCTCTATTCTTTACGAATGGACAAAGAATGGGGTCTTACGGATTGTATTTCCATCGCAGTGATGAAGGAACGAAAAATGACAGACGTGTTGACGACCGATCATCATTTTGAGCAGGCGGGATTCAAGGCTTTGTTGCGTGATCTCCGAAGATGAAACCATATTGACGAAAAATGCGACAGCCGGAAAAAGCCGCGCCGGCCATTGGTTCCGTAGTTCAGTGGGTTGGGTTGAGGGACGAAACCCAACAGTATATGTTACGATAACGCAAGTTAATAACGAATAAAATCAGTTGGGTTGCGCTACGCTTAACCCAACCTGCGAGCTGAAAAATATACGGAACCTGTACAATAATGTGCAATGTTTTATAAAAAGGGTCGCATGAAATATATATTATTTATTGTCATCTTCTTTTCGGCCACCAATGCTTTCGCGGATAGTGAATACTACTGCGCCTACTTTGGCGGAGTTATGAGACAGTCTGGGCAGAAAACGCCGATATATGGCCCTGGCTTTGAAGGCCAGCCATGCCAGTCAGGCGATGCTCTAACAATTATTTCATATGATCATACGGGCCTTGGCAGAGAATCTATGTATCTTAGCAACGAGATATCTGAACTGTGCGATCTCAAATATCCGGTCACTGTTATCGGCCCTATTGACAAGGGCAACACTGAAAGTGGTTCTATGCACGCAGTATGCACATACTTGGGGAAGAGAAGAGAAATAAGGAAATAAAAAGTAACTATATGATATGAAAGTGAAAAATGTAGAAGGCGTACATTTTATGACACAAACACTGTATGCGACATATGACGGGCATGTGCTTATTCCGGAGGGAAAGGTTGATTTATTGCCCAACGAACGGTATTTGATTCGGATTGAGGCGGATCCGGATCGGGAAAAAAACAGATTGTTCGGCATCTGGAAAGACCATGATGGAACGCGAAATGTGAATGGCTATGTAAGAGATCTACGCGGATGAAAAGTCAAACCATCCCAAAAGAGGCCCCATGACTCACTCCGTCCAGGCCCTTCCCCTGGCCCAGCTGGCGCTGGCGTTTATTCCGGCGCTGGCGGTCATATGCGTTTTGTGGCGGTGGGGGCTGAATTATCGAAACGCGATCCACGGACTCTCCCGCATGCTGGGCCAGCTCCTTCTGATCGGGTATTTCCTGGTTTTTCTGTTTGAATCCGACCAGGTGTGGATCATCCTGGGCGTTCTTTCCGTCATGGTCCTGGTCTCAAGCTGGATCGCGCTCAGGACCGTCCGGGCGAGTCGGGCGGCCCTTTACGGACGGGCCCTTATCTCCATCACCGCGGGCGGGGGCCTGGTCCTGGCCCTGGTGGTCGTCGGGGTTCTCCGTCTCGACCCCTGGCATCTGCCCCGGTACCTGATTCCTTTGGCCGGGATGATTTTTTCAAACGCCATGAACAGCGTGAGCCTGGCGGCGGACCGGATGGGCGCCGAGATCAAGCGGGGCGTCCTGCCCGGGGAGGCCCGGTCCATCGCCTTCAGGGCCTCGCTGATTCCCATCACCAACTCGCTTTTCGCCGTGGGTCTTGTGGCCATCCCCGGCATGATGACCGGGCAGATCCTGACCGGCGCCTCCCCGCTTCTGGCGGCGCGCTACCAGATCATGGTGATGTGCATGGTTTACGGCGCATCCGGGATATCATCGGCCTTGTTTTTGTTTTCCCTTGCCAAAAAAGCGCCCGGGATTTTCATCAAAGGCGCCGGCCCCGAGAAGAGAAAAGATGCCTGACACCCTTTCCCATTCATACGAAAAACAGCTGAGATCCCTGGAGTCCTCCGGGCGTTTGAACGAAGATTCGGCCTGGGAGATCGCCTCGGGCGCGTCTCTGGCCTATGTGGAGCGATTTTTCAAGGACAGGGACTCCCATGACGACGCCCTGGGCGCCCTGTGCGCGCTGGCGGCCCACCCGGACCCGGCCGTGTCCAAAACCGGCGAGACCGGGCTTTTCAGGCTTCTGGCCGAGCGTCTTTCGGACTCATTCGACCCCGACGCCTGCGCGCTTTACGACATGGCCTTTGTGAAAATCATCCAGTTCGCCCGGGGCCGTCTTCGGGGAAAAGAGATCGACCGGGCGCTGGACCGTTTCGGGCTTTTCGGGGAAAAAGAGCTGATTCAAAGAAAAAAAGACATGTCCGGTTTGAACAGACCTTTTGAAGAAAAAGAGCTCAAGGCCGTTAAAAAATGTCTGATTTTAAGCCGGGTGTCCCTGGGCGCCGAGATCGCCGTCACGAGCGTGGCCATCGGCAAAATCCTGGAGGCGTGCCCCAACGCCGAGGCGGTTCTCATCGGCGACGGCGCCATGTCCGGCGTTTTCCACGATGTGGCGCGCTTTCGTGTCCGGCATTGCCCCTATCCCTCGGGCGGGTCTTTGTTTGACCGGCTGGGAATCTGGACGGCCGCGCTTGAGATCGTGGACGATGAAATCCGGGGGCTGGATTCGCCGGAGTTTATCGTCCTGGACCCGGACTCCAGGTTTTCCCAGCTGGGCCATCTTCCCATGGCCGAAGACCCCGGCCGTTGTCTTTTTTTTCAAAGCCGGTCCTTTCAGGCCCTGGGCGCGGATACCGTCAGCGCCCTGACGAGCCGGTGGATGCGGGACGTTTTCGGGGGCGGCGACGCGCTTCCCTTTATCCGGCCGCCAAAGGGCGCCGTTGATTTTGCCCGCGCCGTGAGAAAAAAAGCCCGGGGTCGCATTCTGGCCACCGTGGCCTTCGGGGTGGGGGGCAATGACGACAAACGGCTGGGCAAAGAGTTTGAGGCGGGGCTGATCCGGCGGATGGCCCGGGAAAAGAACGTGACGGTTTTATACTTTAAAGGCGCCGGCAAAGAGGAGCAGACCCGGTCCGCCCGGATATTGGACCGGCTGTCCGGGTCGTTTTCCGTGGCGGAGCTGGAAGGGGATGATCCCGGCCCCGCGGTCACTGGAGACGCGCCGGACATCATCGCCTGGCAGGGGCCCCTTCCGGTTTACTGCGCGCTCATCGCCGAGTCCGATGTCCATGTGGGATACGACTCGTCCAATCAGCACATCGCGGCGGCCTGCCGGGTTCCTCTGATCGACGTTTTCGCGGATGACACCCCGCCGGTTTTCATCCAAAGATGGACGCCTTTGGGACAGGCGCCGGTGAAAACGGTCATGGCCTTTGACAAAAGCCCCGAAGGCGTCCAAAAAACCCTGGAGGAGGTCATGGGGCTTTTTTCATCCCTGGCCGCCTCATGCCCAAAACCTCATGACACCACCTCATGATACACCTCAAGGGTCTTTTCGCACATGATCCGGGCGGTGAACAGCCGCCGGACCCGCTTTTGACCGTTTTTTCCATATGCTTCCCGAAGGCCCCGGTCTGAAAGGACTTCGGACAGCGCGCCGGCCATTTCCCCGACATCTTCCGGCGGGACAAGCCGCCCCGTTTCCCGGTCTTTGACGGTTTCCAGGCTTCCCCCGTGGGCCGTGGCGATGATGGGCCGGGCCATGGCCTGGGCCTCCACCGCCACGCGGCCGAACGCCTCGGGCTGGGTGGAGGAGGCCGACACCACGATGTCCGCGGCCATGAGCGCGGCGGGCATGTCCGCGCAATGGCCCCCGAGAATGACTCGTCCGGAAAGATCATGGCGCCGGATCAGCCCTTCAAGCGTCCGGGCCCAGGCCGGGTTCTCGCGGACATCCCCCACGCAGACCGCCCGCCAGGCAAGGCCTGGGTCAAGACGCGCCAGGCTTTTGATGAAAACGTCCTGCCCCTTCCACCGGGTCAGACGACCGGGGAGAATGATGACCGGCCCCGGGTCTTCTTCAAGCCCCCATTTTCTTTTCACCGCTTTAATCCGGTCCGGGGAAACCCGGTCCGGGTCGAAAGTCTCTTCATCAAATCCCCTGTGGATCAGGGTCAGGCGATGGCCCGGAACCCCGTATTCTTTCTGGATGTGATCGGCGATGGTTTTTGAGATGGCGATGACTTTGTCGCCTTTGGTCATCACGGCGCTGAATCGGTGGACGGAATAAAAACCGTGAAAGGTGGTCACCAGCGCCGGGCGTTTGCTTTTGGGAATGGTTTTGACGGCCGTAAGGCCGATCCAGGCCGGGACCCGGGAGCGAAGATGCAGGACATCGACCTTTTCCCGGACCAGGAAAGACCGAAGGGCGAACACGCATGGAATCGCCCGGGGGCTCTTGGCGCCCACAGGCCATGTCACATGCTCCCCCCCGGATTTTTCAAG
Source organism: Candidatus Desulfarcum epimagneticum (assembly GCA_900659855.1). Classification (NCBI taxonomy): domain Bacteria; kingdom Pseudomonadati; phylum Thermodesulfobacteriota; class Desulfobacteria; order Desulfobacterales; family Desulfobacteraceae; genus Candidatus Desulfarcum; species Candidatus Desulfarcum epimagneticum. Next base: position 110,267 of record CAACVI010000045.1, on the reverse strand, counting down.
CTCCGAAACCAGGCGCCCCCCGCCGGAGACGACGATGGAGCGGTGGCCTTTTTGGAGAAGATGGCGGCTGATTTCCAGGGTCCCGCGCTCCACCCCGCCGCTTTCAAGCTCGGGAAGCGTCTGGACAACGGTGAGTTTGGATTGAGTCATGGAAAGCAGGATATCGTTTGAAGGGAAAATTTTCAAGGAAATTTTGACGGCGTCTCCGACGTTCGTATTTTTTGACATTGGACCCATTCGTTGTTATGTTTATATTTAGTGAACATGATTCATTATCGGGAAATGCGGGATCAAAATCGTAAGATTAAATGCTAAGAAAGGACAGGGGCCATGAAAATATTCAAACCCGCCGTCGCGCTTGTTTTTTTTGGGGTCGCGTTTTTTTTCGGACCGGTGGATTCCCGGGGACAGGACCATGAAAAGACGGGGCGAGGCGGTCAGGAGGCGACGATGACCCAGGGAAAAGATGAGAATCGCGGGGGCTTGGAGCGGGCCGTGTTCGCCGGGGGATGTTTCTGGTGCATGGAGCCGCCCTACGACAAACTGGACGGGGTGGCGTCCACCACATCCGGCTATATCGGGGGCCACAAAGACAACCCCACCTATGAGGAGGTGTCGGCCGGAATCACGGGCCACACCGAGGCGGTGGAGATTGTCTATGACCCGGAAAAAATCGGCTATGAAAAGCTGCTGGAAGTTTTCTGGAGAAACATTGATCCCCAGGCAAAGGACAGGCAGTTTTGCGACTCCGGGACCCAGTACCGCTCGGCGATTTTTTACGTCGATGACGGGCAGAAAAAACAGGCCGAGGACTCCAGAAAAGAGATGGAGAAGCGTCTGGGCCGGATTCACACCGAAATCGCTCCGGCCTCGACTTTTTACCCCGCGGAGGATTACCACCAGGATTATTACAGAAAAAATCCCCTTCGGTACAAGTTTTACCGGGCGTCCTGCGGAAGGGACCGGCGCCTCAAAGAGCTTTGGGGAGAATGAAAAGGAGGCGATGATATGTTTAAGACCAGTCTATTGTTGGGAGCGCTGGCGCTTTTCGCGGCCGGCTTGATTCCGGGCGACGCCTCGTGCCGGGAATCGGGGGAGGCAAAAATGGAGAAACAGAAACGTTTCAGCAGACAGGCGCTTAAAAAACGCTTAACGCCGCTGCAATACCGGGTCACCCAGGAGGACGGAACGGAGCGGCCCTTTGACAACGAGTTCTGGGACCACAAAGAGCCCGGGATTTACGTGGACATCGTGTCCGGAGAGCCCCTTTTCAGCTCCCTGGACAAGTACAAATCCGGGACCGGCTGGCCGAGTTTCACCCGTCCCCTTTCCCCGGAGAACATTGTGGAAAAAAAGGACCGGAAACTGTTCGTGACCCGGACAGAGGTCAGGAGCAAACACGCCGATTCCCACCTGGGCCATGTCTTTGACGACGGTCCCCAGCCCACGGGGCTCCGGTACTGCATGAATTCGGCGTCGCTGCGGTTTGTCCCTGTCCGGGACCTGGAAAAAGAAGGGCACGGGGAGTTTAAGACGCTTTTCGAATAAAAAAAGAAGGTCTTTTTTTACGAAAGGGGAAGGTCCCGGCGGATTGTGTCAAAAACCTCGCCGGGAGAAATGGCGTCCAGACACATGTGATTCCGGTCCGGCGGGCATTTGCCTGAAAAGCACGGGGAGCAGGGGGAGTCGTTTTGGATGACCCGGCGCCGCTGCCCCGACGCGTGGTTTTTCATCCAGCTGGTGGGGCCGAAAAAACCGTAGGTGGGGGCGCCCGCCGCCGCCATGATGTGCATGGGCGCCGAGTCATTGCACACCGCGAGTTTCGCGTTTTTCCCCATCAGGTAAAGCCCCATGAGCGAAAAATGGCCCGTGGCGTCGATGCCCGCCCACCGGGCCATTTCCCGGTTGATTTCCCGGTCCTCCCGGCCCCCGACCCATACGCACCGGACGCCTTCGGCCTCCAGCCTCAAAGCCAGGTCCCGGTAATGGGAGCCGGGCCATCTTTTGGATTCCCACCCTTTGCTGGACCCGGCGTGCAAAATGGCGTGCCCGCCGTCCGCGACCCCGTTTTTTTCTTTCCACTCCGCCACTTTCTTTTCATCTTCCGGCGAGGGATACGCCGAAAAACCCTTCCCGGACCGGGGCAGGCCCGCCGATTCCAGGGTCTCGTCCAGACGCCCGGTCACATGTGTCCGGCTCTGGTTGGTGTAGGGGCGCTCAGGATGAAAGTTGTAGGCGCCGGAAGGCTGGGTGCCGGCCCGGACCGGCGCCCCGGAGTGGCGGGCGATCCGGCGGCTGACCCGGTTGCCCTGGAGATCGCACACCGCGTCGAATTTTTGCCTTCGCGCCCACAGCGTTCTGCCCAGGGCGCTGTTTTTTGAAATCCGGCGGCCCGGGTCCAGCTCCACAGCCTTTAAGCGGGGATGGCGGGCGAAAAAATCCATAAACAGGCGGCTGGTCAATAGCCACACCTCATCCTTTTTGTGGGCGGACAAAATGGCGTCTATATGGGGCATGGCCATGAACACATCGCCGATGGCCGAAAATTTGATAATGAGAATTTTTTTCATGTGACACTCGCTTTGCGCGCCGGGCGTTTTATTTTTTTGGGGGGAGGGGGCCGCCCGATCTTTCCCAATGGTTTCGCCCCATCTCCTTACACCAGCCGGGCGCGAGGGGTCAAGGCGAAAATCCATCTTGTGAAGGGGCGCGGGCTGTGATATAAAATTTAAAAGTCTTTTTCATGAAAATCGCCGCAAAAAACAGCTTGACGGATTTTTTGGGGCCTGTTAGCATAAAAAATTGAGTTTACAGGGTTTTTGACTATGGGCGATCCTTTCCGGCCGCCCGCCGGGATTTGTTTGGCCGTCAGGCTTTGTTTGAATGGGAGAGAGTTTATTTAAGCGCGTGGGGTTTAATGGAATCATTATGAATCCGGTGGATATGGGAATAGCGGCCGCGGGGGTGTTTTGCGTGGCCCGGGGTTTTTTTCGGGGGTTTATCCGGGAGATCGCCTCCATCGCGGGAATTTTGGGGGGGCTGTTTCTGGCCTGGGCCTATTTTGAGGAGGCAGCCGCTTTCATCAAAGCCGCGTTCCCGGTCCTGGCGTATTCCAAGATACTGGGGTTCGCCGGGATTTTCCTGGGGGTCGTGGCGGCGGCGAGTCTGTCCGGCGCGGCCATCCGGCGTCTGGCCCGGGCCGTTTCCCTTGGGGCCATGGACCGGGCCATGGGGGGGCTTTTGGGAACGATGAAAGGGATTCTGGCGGTCTGGGTGGCGCTCAGCGCCATGATCCTGTTTTTGCCGGGCGGCCCCGGAATGGTCCGGGATTCCCGGCTGGCCCCCCATGTGTTCAACGTGTCCGAAAAGGCGTTTGAGATGTTTTCCGGGTCTTTTGGGGGCGCCTTTCAGGAAAAGATCGAGGCGGTCAAAAAGGCGTGGGAAGCGGGCGCGGGCGCCCGGGGGAAAAAATAAGCGCTGCAACGCAGTAGATCGGATTTTTTACGACGCCATCAAAAAAAAGATTGACATAATGGCGGGTTCCTGTTAGCTGTCTCCACACATGATCGTTCGCGATCGTAAAGACGCGATCCAAAAAAAGGGGCTGTAGCTCAGCTGGGAGAGCGCATGACTGGCAGTCATGAGGTCAGGGGTTCGATCCCCCTCAGCTCCACCAAAATTCAATGGACCAAATCCATATGGACCAAATTCATATGGAAAAGACCGCGACTTAAGATTCTTTAAAACTCCTTTCCCCATGAAATCCCGGCCCGTTTTTCCTTAGGGTTCGCTCAAAAATTAGTTTACAATTTTGGGAGTTAAGTCGCCTGTCTGACAAGGCGTGAAAACTTAAGGCATATCGGGATACGCCGAGTTTTCATAACGCGGTCAGGCAGGATGAATCGGCTTCCAAAATGTAAAGTTATTTTTGAGCGAGCCCTTGGCACACAATTCGGACACGCCGGTTTAACGCCGGAAAATAAAACGGCCGCCATCTCGCCGGAGGGGCGGCGCGCCCTGGTTCGCCTTATGAGTAAGAAATCAAAAATAGACCAAATCCGAAACATCGGCGTCATCGCCCACATCGACGCCGGGAAAACCACAGTCACCGAGCGGATTCTTTATTACACCGGCCGCTCCCACAAGCTGGGGGAGGTTCATGACGGGGAGGCCCAGATGGACTGGATGCCCGACGAGCAGGAGCGGGGCATCACCATCACCTCGGCCGTCACCGCCTGCCGGTGGAAAGACTGCGACATCCAGATCATCGACACCCCGGGGCATGTGGATTTCACCATTGAGGTGGAGCGCTCCTTGAGAGTCCTGGACGGCGCGGTGGGGGTTTTTTGCGCCGTGGGAGGCGTGGAGCCCCAGTCAGAGACCGTGTGGCGCCAGGCGGACCGGTACCGGGTTCCCAAAATCGCCTTTATCAACAAGCTGGACCGCGTGGGCGCCGATTTCGGCCATGCCGTGGACATGATGAGAGAGCGTCTGGGCGCCAATCCCCTGATCCTGCAAATTCCCGTCGGCCTGGAAGACCATTTTTCCGGGGTCATTGATCTTATCTTCATGAAAGAGATCGTGTGGGATGACGACACCCTGGGCGAGTCTTATGAGGAAAAGGAGATTTCGTCCGATTTGATGGAGGAGGCGGAAAAAGCCCGTGAGCGGCTCATTGAATCCTTAGCCGAGGCCGACGACGAGTTCATGGAGGCGTATCTTTCCGACTCCCCCGACGATCTGATCACCCCTGCGGCCATCATCGCGGCGCTTCGAAGGGCGACCATCGCCCTGAAAGCGGCGCCCATTCTTTGCGGCAGCGCCCTTAAAAACAAGGGCATCCAGCCCCTTCTGGACGCCATCCGTCATTTTCTCCCCAGCCCGGGGGATATCCCCCCGGTCAAGGGCGCCGATCCCGAGACAGGGGAGGAGGTCGACTTTCCCCCCACGGATTCATCCCCCCTGGCGGCCCTGATTTTTAAGGTCGCCATGATCGAGGGCCGGAAACTGTCCTATGCGCGGGTGTACAGCGGCGTGATGAAGGCCGGCTCCCAGGTTTACAATCCGTCCCGGAAATGCGATGAAAAATTGTCCCGGATCCTTAAGATGCACGCCAACAAAAGGGAGCGGATTCAGGCCGCCGGGGCCGGCGCCATTGTGGGAGTGGTGGGCCTGAAGGACTCTTCCACCGGGGAGACGCTTTGCGCCCGGTCCCGTCCCGCGCTTCTGGAAACAATGAGATTCGAGGATCCGGTCATGTCCATCGCGGTGGAGCCCAAGACCCGCGCGGACCAGGACAAAATCGAGGCGGTTTTTAAAAAATTTATGGAAGAAGACCCCACCGTGAAGGTGAAAATCGACCCGGACACCGGCCAGACCCTTTTGTCCGGGATGGGGGAGCTGCATATCGAGGTGGTGGTCAGCCGCATGAAAAGGGAGTTCAATATTGATGTCAACACCGGCAAACCCCAGGTGGTGCGCCGGGAAACCCTGGCCCGCAAAAGCGAGGCGTCCGCCTTTTTTGATCGTGAGATCAACGGGCGGCGCCACTTCGCCCGGGTGTCCATCGCCCTGTCTCCCCTGGAAAGGGGGGCGGGGAATCGCTTTGTCTGCCGGGCCGACCCCTCCGAGACGCCCGAGGAGTTTGTCGGCGCCGTTGAAAAGGGGGTCCGGGAGTCCTTTGAGAGCGGGGCGCTTATGGGGTACCCGGTGACGGACGTGGAGGCCGTTTTGACGGGCGGGGAATACCGGGAGTCCCTGGGATCGGATCTGGCCTATTCCGTGAGCGGGTCCATGGCCTGCCAGGAGGCGCTGTCAAAGGGAGAGCCCTTTTTCTTAGAGCCCATCATGGATGTGGAGGTGTTTGTTCCCGAGGCGTTCGTGGGCGAGGTGATCGGGGATCTCAACGCCCGGGGCGGGAAGGTCGGGTCCATCGACCACAAGTCCGATATCCAGATCATTCTCGTCCGGGCCCCGCTTTCGCGGATGTTCGGCTATTCCACGTCCCTTCGATCCGCCACCCAGGGGCGGGGCACTTTCACCATGAAGTTCCGCTGTTTCGACCAGGTCTGATATTTTTTTCTCTCCTCTTCCTCCTCCAGCTCCCGTTCCCGCTCCCGCTTTTTTTTGGACGCGTCGGCGATCATTTTTTGAATCTTCTCCTTTTTCGCCGCGGAAAAGTCGCCGGCCAGCGCCCGTTTCAGATGAAAAATGGCGGTTTTCCATTCCTCTTTTTTTCGGTGGTGAAGACCCAGCCAGTAGTGGGCGTTTCCCATGTCCCCTTTCTTTCCATGTGTTTTTCCCAGCAGGTAAAGGACGTTTTGGTAATCCGGCCGCCGGTCCGCCACGGTTTCAACGGCGTCGAGCGCGGCGTCGTAATCTTTCATGGCCATGCGGGTCCGCGCCAGGAAAAAAAGAGCCTGGATGTGTCCGGGCCGGATGGCCAGGGCCCCCTCCAGGGCGCTGAGCGCCTGCCCGTAATCCCCCTGAAGATAATAGACCCGGCCCAGGTCGGTCAAGATATCCGGCTCAAAGGGCCTTTCCCCAAGGGCTTTGAGAAAAAACCCCTCGGCCTGGGCGTTTTGGCCGGACTCGGCCAGGGCCAGGCCGTAGCCGTAGAGGGCCATGGGGTTTTGAGGGTCTTTGCGGGTGTCGTTTTTAAAACGGTTCAGGGCCAGGCGGGCGTCGCCGTAAAGCGCGGCGATCCGGGTTTTGGCCTTTTCAAAGTCCGGGTGGTCCGGCCGGGTTTTCAAGACAGGCCGGCGCTTCATCTGGGTCTCAATGTAGGCCATGCGGTCCTTCACCGCCGGGTGGGTGGTGAGATAAACGGGAATATGATCAGGCCCGAACCATGTTTTGTCCCGCATTTTTTTTAAGATGGTCAAAAGTCCGGCGCCGCTGTAGCCGGCTTTCATCAGGTATTTAAGGCCGATCTGGTCCGCCTGGACCTCGTGTTCCCGGCTGTGGGCCAGCATGATGGAATGACCGGCGGCCAAAGACCCGACGGCCAGGGCGTTTGACGCCGCCGCCCCCATTCCCGGCCCCAGGAAAATGCCGGCGAGCAGCCCGGCGGCGGTGAGGAGCGACACTTTGGACCCCCTCTCGATGCTTTGGGAGATATGGCGGAGCTGGACATGGGCGATTTCATGGGAAAGGATTCCCGCCAGCTCATTCTCATTTTCCATTGCCGCGATGAGGCCGCTGTTGATGAAGATGTGCCCCGCAGGCATGGCGAAGGCGTTGTAACTGTTTTCTTTGATGACGTAAAAATGGTAATCAAAGGCCTTTTTGGGAAAAGTCGATAAAATTTTGTTTCCGGTTCCGGAGATGTAGTCGGCGATAAAAGGATCGTCGATGATTTCAAAATGCGCTTTTACGATTTTTAAGAATTTTTCGGCGATTTTCTCCTCTTCGCCCGCGGTGATGGCCATGGAAAGGCCCGGCGCCGCCAGGACCGTCAAGGCGGCGCAGACAAAAATTCCGGCCAGGGCGCCCGCCATTTTCTTCCGAATCAGGGTCATATGTCCTCCTATAGGATTTTTACGTTTTCATATCCTTTTTTTATATCCTTTTCAAACAATAATTTTTATGCTAATGCCTTTTGCATGTCTAAAACCATCTGTGTCACAAATCAGAAAGGGGGCGTGGGGAAAACCACCACGGCCATCAACCTTTCCGCGGCCCTGGCCGTTTCTGAAAAAAAAACCCTCCTGGTGGACTGCGATCCCCAGGCCAACGCCACCACGGGCCTTGGAATCGACAAAACGAGGCTGGAAAACTCCCTGTACCACGGCCTCATCGGGGAGCGGGACCTGGCGGACATTATCGTGGACACCGAAATCGACACATTGAAGCTTATCCCCTCCCGGGTGGAGCTGATCGGCTTTGAGGTGGAGATGATGGCCGAGTCCGAGTCCGAGTCGGCCCTTCGCCGGTTTATCGGCGGGGCCAGGGACTCTTTTGAGTATATCATCATCGACTGTCCGCCCTCATTGAGCCTTTTGACGGTGAACGCCCTGACCGCGTCGGATTTCATGCTGGTGCCCCTGCAATGCGAGTTCTACGCTCTGGAAGGGGTGGGGCAGCTGATTCACACCATGAACCGGATACGCGAAAGCTTCAATCCCGTTCTGGAGATCGCGGGCATTTTGCTGACCATGTTCGACAAACGCACCAACCTGTCCCACCAGGTGGCCGAGGATGCGGAAAGGCATTTTAAAGACCTGGTTTTTTCAGCCAGGATTCCCAGGAACATCCGGCTTTCCGAAGCGCCGAGTTTTGGAAAACCCATTCTTTTGTATGACGCGGTTTCAGCGGGCGCCCAAAGCTATTTTGAGCTGGCCCGCGAACTCATCAGCCGCTCAGCGATATAGGCTCGGCGCATGAAAGACAACACGATGAAAAATCCAAAAACACCACAGGGCCCCGCGGGGGCCAAAAGAAAAAAGAAGGCCCTTGGCAGGGGGCTGGACTCCCTGATCCCGGCCGGAACTTCCTACAATGAGGAAAAAAAATATTTTGAATGCCCCGTGGACCTCATCCGGCCCAATCCAAACCAGCCCCGGACACGATTTTCCGATGAGCGCCTGGAGTCCCTGGCCCGCTCCATCCAAAAGCAGGGCGTCATACAGCCCATTCTTTTGAGAAAAGAAGAGTCCGGATACGAGCTGATCGCCGGGGAAAGGCGTCTGAGGGCCGCCAGGAAGGCCGGTCTTTCCAAGGTGCCGGCGGTGATTAAAAATCTTTCGGACAAGGCGTCTTTGGAGATCTCCATTGTGGAGAATGTCCAGCGGGAGGACTTGAACCCCATTGAGGAGGCCGAGGCGTACGGCCATTTGATGTCCGAGTTTCATCTCACCCAGGAGCAGGTGGCCGAGCGGGTGGGCAAAAGCCGCTCCACAGTGGCCAATTTTTTAAGGCTGCGAAATCTTCCGGCCCCCATCATCGAGACCCTGATGGACGGCTCCCTGGGCATGGGGCACGCCCGGGCGCTTTTGGGGGCCGACGACCCGTCCATTCAAATGGCGGCGTGGCGTCTGGTGGTCTCCGGCGGCCTGTCGGTGAGACAGACCGAGGCTTTGGTCAAAAAACTCAAAAAAGAGGACCCGGCTCCGAAAAAGACGGAAAAGAATCCGGATCAGATCTATTTCTCCCGCGTGGCCGAGGACCTTTCCCGCCATTTCGGGGCCCGGGTCCAGATCCGGCGCCGGGGGAAAAAGGGGAGACTCGAGATTGATTTTTACAGCGATGATGATCTGGATCGCCTGCTGGGCATGCTTAAAGGGGATTGAGGGGCGTTTTGTCCATTCATATTATCATCGACGGCTACAACATGATTCGCCGCTCCCGTTTCCTGGAAGACGGCGGCGGGGACATCCGGAAGGAAAGGGATGGGCTCATTGATTTTCTTTCCCGGTACCGGGAAATCAGGTCCCACGACATCACCGTGGTCTTTGACGGGACCCGCGCCCCGGGCTTTATGCCCCGCCGGGACCGCGTCCGGGGCGTTGACGTGGTTTTTTCCCGAAAGGGAGAGAGCGCCGATTCCGTGATTATGCGAATGTCCTCGGCCGATCAGGAAAGGGCGCTGGTGGTCAGCTCGGACCGGGCCGTGTCCGATTTCGCCGCCTCAAAGGGATCGGCCACCATCAGGAGCCGGCGCTTTGAGGCGCGCGTGGCGCGCGTCCTTTTTGACGGATCGGAAGACGAGAATGGCGCCGCCGGGCGCGTGGCGCGGAAAAGAAAAAAAGGCCCGGGCCGGCGTCTTTCAAAAAGAATGCGGCGGAATCGAATCAAAATCAGAAAGATTTGACATGAAATCCATATGCGTCATAGACGGGCAGGGCGGCGGCATGGGAAGCGCGGCCATTAAAAAACTCAAGGAGCGCTTCGGCGAGGAGGTGGCCATCATCGCGCTGGGCACGAACGCCATCGCCACGGCCACCATGATCAAAGCAAAGGCCAACCGGGGCGCCACAGGGGAAAACGCCATTGTCCAGACCGTGAAAAAGGTCGATGTGATCATCGGGCCCATGAGCGTGATGATGGCGCACGCCATGATGGGGGAGGTGACCCCGGGGATCGCCGAGGCCGTGGCGCTGAGCCCGGCCCGAAAGCTTCTTATCCCCCTTGCGCGGGAGAATGTGGAGATCATCGGCGTCTCGGGCATGCCCCTGCCGCGTCTTATTGACCTTTTGATTGAAGAGCATTTAAAAGATTTTTAGTGAAAAAACCTGTTTGACAAAGGATTGATAAACTCGTAAAAAAATTGGGATGGCTAAGTTAAAAATTCGATATACAAGGCGCAGTGGTTATTTTTAATCGAGGCAATACATGTAGTATGCCTCGATTAAAAATAAACGCCGCAACGCCGTAGATCGGATTTTTTACGACGCCATCAAAGGATTGGAAAAAAATGTGCGAGGCAAACGCTTATCTGCTGAAAGGCGAGGATGAGGTTTTGGTGATGGAGGCGGTGGACACGATGGAGCCCGAGGAGGGGGGGATTTTGATCAAAAATATTTTCGGGGAGCAGAAATTTTTAAACGCCGAAATTTTCTCCCTTTCCCTGGTGGACCACCGGGTGATTCTCAAAGAGAGGGGCGCTTGAAAGAAAAAAAACGGCCCTTTTGAGCGCATGAATATACGCGTGGCGAAAACAGCGGGCTTTTGCATGGGCGTCCGCCGGGCCGTGGACCTCGCCCTTGAAACGGTCGAAAAACACGGCGGGACGGCGCGCTCCTTCGGCCCCCTGATTCATAATTCCCAGGTCCTTGAATTTTTGAAGGAACGGGGCGTTCGGGTTTTGGACGACATCCCGAAGAAAGGATCGGGGGCTGTGATTATCCGGGCCCACGGCGTTCCCCCCCAAACCCGGGAGCGCCTTTCGCGGGCCGGTTTCAATATTGTGGACGCCACCTGCCCCCGGGTCATCAAAGTCCAGACCATCATCGAGACACACGCGGCCCGGGGACACGCCGCCATCATCGCCGGAGACCGGGACCATCCCGAGGTGTCGGGGCTTCTGGGATATTCCGACGGACAGGGCCATGTCATCGACTCCCTTGAGAGCGTCAAATCCCTTCCCGTCTTTGAAAAGGCCATCATTGTGGCCCAGACCACCCAGAATATTGAATTTTACGATCAAATCAAAAAATGGGCCGCCGGGCGCCGCCCCCATTACAAAATTTTTGACACCATCTGCCATTCCACCGCCCGAAGGCAGAACGAGGTGCGGGACATGGCCCGGCGCGCCGATATATTCGTTGTCGTGGGCGGGAAGAACAGCGGCAACACCCGGCGTCTGGCCGAGGTCGCCCGGGAGTCGGGAAAACCCGCCCGCCACATCGAAACCGAGGCCGAACTGGACCCTTCCGCCGTGGAAGGACGCCGGAATGTCTGCGTCACCGCCGGGGCGTCCACTCCCGACTGGATCATTGAGCGGGTGGTGAAAAAAATAGAGTCGCCGGGGCGGGGTTGAGGCGGAAATGGAGCCTGTCAAAATTCCGATCAGGGATGTCCTGGACCTTCACTTTTTTCATCCCCGGGATATCCCGGATCTTCTTTCCGAGTATATCTCCGAATGCCTGAAAAAGGAGATTTTTCGCGTCCGGATCATCCACGGGAAGGGAAAGGGGGTCCAGAGACGCCGGACATGGGCGTTTTTAGAACAGCATCCCGCCGTGAGGTCGTATGGCCACGCGCCGCCCCAGGCCGGGGGCTGGGGCGCCACCGTGGCGGAGCTTCGGCCCCCGTCCCCATAAGGGCGTTTAATCCGTCCGGTCCATTCGGCGGATGTCGGCTTTTTCTTTGAGCCTTTGTCCGTAGGCTTCAATGGCTTCGTACTCTTTTTTTTGTTTCAAAAATCCCGAGACTCTGTCTTTTATATCTTCAAAGCCCATCTTTGAAGCCGGCTTTCGGTCCGTCGCCTTGATGATATGGTACCCGAAGCGGGTTTTCACAATGTCGCTGATCTCCCCGGGCTTTAAGCTGAAGGCCGCTTTGGAAAAGGGCCTGGCCATCTGGCCCTGGGTGAAAAAATCCAGGTCCCCCCCTTTTTTGCCGCTGGGGCACTGGGAATGTTTCCGGGCCAGCCCGGCGAAGTCGGCGCCTTTTCTCAGCTCTTCCCGGATTCCCCGTATCTTTTCCAGCGCCGCCTGGGAGTCGTGGGGGCCTGACTGGATCAGGATATGGCTGGCGCGGACCCTTTCAGGAGACACGGATATCTCGGGGTATCGGTCGTAAAGCTCCCGGACCTCCTTTTCCGGAACGGTCACGCCTGGGATGATGTCTTGCTTGATGAGCCTTTCGATGGCCATGGAGCGGGTGAAAAAATGTTTGAGAAACTCGCGGGAGATTCCCCTGGACTTGAGATGATCCTCCAGAGTTTCCCCGCTCATGTTCTCCATCTCTTTTATTTTTTGCTCCGTTTCCGGGTCTGAGATTTTGATGTTTTGTTTGACGCTTTGGGCGAAAAGCAGCTCCCGGACGATGAGATGGTCCATGACTTTTTCCCTGATCTTTGAAAGGCGCGCCGGATCCGCGATTTTCTCTCCCTGGGTGATCTGGGTCAATAAGTAGTCATAGCTCTCGCGGGAGACGGGGGCGCCGTTGACGGTGGCCAGGACGGCGGGTTTCGCTTTTTTCGCCTGATTCGGGGCCTGTTTTTTAATCGGGTCTTTTGCCTGGGCCGGGGCGTCGGGGGCGGTCCAGGAAAAGGCCAGAATCAGCGCCGCCGTGATGATTTTTTGAATGGTCATGGTGTGTGTTTAATCTCCTTTGATGTGTTTTATTTTTCGGCCATCCAATCACAGCGTCCGGTTTTTTACAACCGTTTTATCTCATCTCCCGGCCGCATGAAACTTTTGGGTTTTTTCTTGACATGTTCAAAGCCGTTTCAGTATAGTCACATTTTAACTAAAATATAACTCGCAACCCGGCGCGGCGCTTTTCCCGCGGGCCGGTCTCCCCGGAATATCCAGTCAAAACAAATGATAAACGGAGGTTCCCATGAAGCTGAGACAAATTTCGCTTTCCATCGAAAATTCCCCCGGCCGTCTGCGCAAAGTGACCAAAGCCCTGGGAGAGGCCGGCATCAACTTAAGGGCGCTGAGTCTGTTTGATTCTTCCGGACTGGGCCTGTTAAGGATTCTCGTGTCCGATGTCCCGGCCGCCAGGCGGGTGATGATGGAAAACCACCTTCCGGCGTATGTGGAGGAGGTGGTGGCGGCGGAGGTGGAAGACCGTCCGGGAAGCCTTTCCGAACTTCTTAAAATTTTGATGGACCACGATATCACCGTGTCATACACCTACGCCTTTGTGGGGATGTCCGCGGGAAACGCGGTGATGATTTTTCGTTTTAACGACAATGACCGGGCCATCGAAGTCCTGAAAGAAAACGGCGTCCGCCTGCTGGACTCCGAGGCGTTCGGCATTCTGGAATCCGAATAATTCTTAAGAAATCGGGTGAAAGGAGATGTGGATATGAAAGAGGAAACCGGCTTTTGCCCCCAATCATTCGCAGTGATCGGCGCCGGGCCCGTGGGATGCATTGTGGCGGCTTTTCTGGCCAAAGGCGGCATGGACGTCACCTTGTGCGATGTGGTTCCGGAGCTGATTGAGAACGCCGCCGGCCCGGGGATTGTGATCGAAGGCTCTGAGAGTCTTCAGGCCCCTGTCACGCGAACATGCTCGGGGGTGGACGAACTGGCGGATATCAAACCGGATGTGATTTTCGTCACGGCCAAGGCCAACGCCCTGCCGCTCATCGCCTCGTCTCTGGAGGCGTTTGTCGGGGACGGCATGCATGTCGTGAGCTGGCAAAACGGCATCGACACCGAGCTGGAGCTGTCCCGGGTCCTGGGGAAAAAACCCGTCATGCGGGCCGTGGTCAACTACGGGTGCGGCCTGAAAGGCCCCTGCCATGTGGTCATGCCCTTTCATCACCCTCCCCATTATATCCAGGAGCTGGACCCGGACGCCCGGGACGCCGCCGCCGGGATCGCCAAAGTCCTGTCCGACTGCGGTCTGACCACCGAGCGGACGGACCGGATTGTTTCCGAAGTCTGGAGAAAAAGCGTCATGAACGCCTCCATGAATCCCGTGTGCGCCGTCACCGGCCTGCCCATGGCCCGGGCCATGGGCGATCCCATTGTGTTTCAGATCGTGGACTCTCTTCTCAAAGAATGTGTCGCCATCGCCAGGGCCAATGAGATCGACCTGGGATGGGATTATTATGAGCGCGCCGTTGAGTACATGAAAAACGCCGGAAACCACAAGCCGTCCATGCTCATGGACATTGAGGCCGAACGAAGAACCGAGATCGATTTCATCAACAAGAAATTTGTGGAGTACGGCAGGCGGGCCAATGTGGACGCCCCTTTCAACCTGACGCTCATGTCCCTGGTCAAGGGGCTTGAGTCGAGCGTCGCTTGAGGGAGGGGAAGGGGCCCATGACTGAAAAAGAGATGAGCCGAAAAACAGGCGGGCTTTTTGTGGGGGCGGATGTGGGCGCCTCCAGAACCAAGGTGGTGGCGATCCGGCCCGACAGGAGCCTGGCCGGGCATGCCGTGGAGAAGTCCGGGACCGATTTCGCCGCGGCCGCCGAACGGTGCCTGGCCCGGTCCCTTGAAATGGCCGCCGCCTCTGACAAAGACATCCGAAACGCCGTCTCCACGGGTTACGGCCGGAAGAATGTCTCATTCGCCCAAAGCTCCAAAACCGAGATCGGATGCCACGCCAAAGGATGTTTTTTTTATTTCCCCAAAGAGATCACCGTCATCGACATCGGGGGCCAGGACAACAAGATCATCAAACTGGACGCCTCGGGCCGCAGGACTTCCTTTAAAATGAACCGCAAATGCGCGGCCGGAACCGGCGCCTTTCTGGAGGAGATGTCTCCCCGTCTGGACATTCCCCTGGAGGACATGGACGCGCTGGCCCGCCGCTCAAAGAGCATGGTGAAGCTCGGCAGTTTCTGCACGGTGTTTTCCGCCACCGAGGTGCTTGAAAATATTCGGAACGGGAAAAAAGTGGAGGACATCGTCAAAGGGCTGTTCTTCTCCGTGGTCAAACGGGTGCTGGAGATGGATTCGTTCACCGAGCATGTGGCCATGACCGGCGGGGTGGTGGCGCACAATCCCCACCTGGTGGAGATGATGGAGGAGATTTCCGGGAAAAAAATTCTTGTGCCCGAGCGGCCCCAGCTCACCGGGGCCATGGGCGCCGCCCTGTACGCTCTGGAAGCCATGGACGCGTGACGCGCCGCGGCCGGGCAGGCGATCGGACTTATTCACAATCATACTGGACCAAATGGAAATGGGAGGAGGCTTATGGCTGAAGAAAAGAAAACGGCGAGAAAAAAGATCAAAGCCGCCGGGGATTTGGGAAAATTCATGGCGAAGTATTATTATGAGCTGGACAACGCCGCCAAGACCGGGGAGAAGAAAATCGCGTGGTGCACCAGCGTGGGTCCGGCCGAACTGCTTCGGGCCATGGGTTTTCTGGTCTATTTCCCCGAAACCCACTCGGCCATGCTGGGCTCCACACGCATGGCCACGGATCTGATCCCCAAGGCCAACGCCATGGGGTACTCCCCGGACATATGCTCTTATCTCACCGCCGACATCGGCGCCCACCTGGAGGGCGTTTCGCCTTTGGCCAAGGTGTTTAAGGGAATTGAGGGCCCCCCGAAGCCCGACATCCTGGTTTACAACACCAACCAGTGCCGCGATGTGCAGGACTGGTTCGAATGGTACGGAAGGGAATTCGACGCCCCGGTGATCGGTGTCCAGACCTACCGGAACGTCAAGGATGTCACGCCGGTTCACGCCTCGGCCATCGCCGGTCAGATCAAGGGCCTGGTGGCCCCTTTGGAGGAGGTGGCGGGCGCCGGGCTGGACATGGATTTGTTTAAAAAGACCGTGGGCCTTTCCCGGAGATGCTCGGATTTATGGAAGGAGGTCCTGGACACGGCGGCCCATACGCCCTCTCCTTTGACATTCTTTGACGGCGCCACCCTCATGGGCGCGGCCGTGGTGGGCCGGGGCACCCAGAAGGCCGTGGACTGCTACGAAATTCTTCTGGCCGAGCTTAAGCAAAGGGCGGCCGACGGGGTGGGCGCCGTGGAGGATGAGAAGTTCCGGATTTACTGGGACGGCATGCCCGTCTGGGGCCGGCTCAGCGCCCATGCCAAAATGTTCTCTGAGCTGAAAACCAATGTGCTGGCCTCCACCTACTGCAACAGCTGGATATTCTCAGACCTGGACTCCGACGATCCCTTCGGCAGCATGGCCCGGGCCTACACCAAGCTGTTCATTGTCAGATCCGATGAATACAAAGAGGCCTATATCCGGGACATGCTGGCGTTTTTTAAAGCGGACGGGGTGATTTACCACGACGCCAAGACCTGCCCCAACAACTCAAACTGCCGCTACGGCCTGTCCCAGCGAATTGAAAAAGACACCGGCATTCCGTTTCTGACCATCAACGGCGATTTGAACGACTTAAGGCTCATATCCGATGAGCAGACCAAGACCAACGTGGAGGCGTTCATCGAGCAGCTGGAGGAAAAAAAGTCATAGAAAGTCACGAAAGACCTTAGGGTTCGCTCAAAAATAACTAATTTTTGAGCGAACCCGTATTTCGGGAAAGGAGAAACCCACATGCTGTCATCTTTGTTCAATCCCAAAAGCGTGGCCGTCATCGGGGCGTCCACCAAGGAGCTTTCCATCGGAAACCGGGTGATTAAAAACCTGGTGGATTTCGGTTTTAAAGGCGCCGTTTATCCCATCAACCCCAAGGCCGATCACGTCCGGGACCTGCCGGCCTACAAGTCCATCCTGGATGTGCCGGAGGACGGCATTGATGTGGTCCACATGGTCATACCGGCCAAGTTCGTCCCCCAGGCCGTGGAAGACTGCGGGGCCAAGAACGTCAAAAATATCATTATCAATTCCGGCGGGTTTTCAGAGGTGGGCGCCGAAGGCGCGGCCTATGAGGCCGACTTCCTGGAAAGGGCCCGGAAATACGGCATCCGGGTTCTGGGCCCCAACTGCCAGGGAATCATCAACTCCGACCCCGATGTTCGCGCCTACTGCAATTTCACCTTCACCATGCCCGAGCCGGGCTTTATCTCCATTGTGGCCTTAAGCGGGGGCGTGGCCGAGGTCATTCACCAGGGATTTTCCGAAATGGGCGTGGGCACCCGGATATACGCCTCCAACGGAAACGCCTGCGACATCACCATACCGGAGATTATCCGTTACCTGGGAGATGACGAGGGGACCCGGGTCATCGTGACCTATGTGGAGGGATTGAGGGACCCCCGGACCTTCCTGGAAGCCGCCAGAGAGGCGGCGGCGAAAAAGCCGGTTCTGGCCATGAAGGCGGGCCGGACCATGGAGGGCGCCCAGGCCGCCGCCTCCCACACCGGGGGGCTGGCCAGGGAGGACGTGGCCACCGACCTTATTTTCAAAAAGGCCGGGATACTGGTGTTCCATGACGAGGGCGAGATGATACAGGCCGCCGCCGCCTTCGCCACCCAGCCCGTTCCAAAGGGAAACCGGGTGGGCATTATCACCAACACCGGGGGGCCGGCGGTCATCGCCACCGACATCCTGGTGGGCGAGGGCCTTCAAATACCGCCCCTTTCGGAAAAAACCGAGGCGTTTTTAAAGGAAAAACTCTACGCCGAGGCGTCGGTCCACAATCCCGCGGATGTGCTGGCCACCGGAAACGCCGATCATTACCGGGCGTGTCTGGACGCCATGATGGACGATGACGCCTTTGACTCGGTCCTGGTCCATTTCGTGACCCCGTTTTTTGTGGACAACGAAAGCATCGCCCGGCGGATCGTGGAGATCAATCAGAAAAAGATCAAACCCATTGTGTGCAACCTGATGACCGACAAACGCCAGTGGACCGGGGTCGTAAAAATCCTTTCCGAAGGCGAGGTTCCCTTTTTCAGCCTCCCGGGGTCCGCGGCCCGGGCCATGACGGCCCTTTCCAAGTACCATGACATCCGCTCCAGACCCGTGGGGGAGGTGAAAACCTTCGACGCGGACAAAGGCGCGGTTTCGGACATACTGAAAAAGGCCAAAGACGCCGGCCGGGAAAATCTTTCAGCCCCGGACGTTTACGCCATCCTTTCGGCTTACGGGATTCCCGCCCCGGAATTCCGCTTTGCCGCCGCCCCGGAGGAGGCCGCCGCCGCGGCGTCTGAAATCGGTTTCCCGGCGGTTTTGAAAGCCGACTCCCCGTCCGTGGTTCACAAAAGCGACATGGGGGGCGTGGCCCTTGATTTGAATGACGCCGACGCGGTTTTAAAGGCGGCGGAAAAGATGAAGAAAAACATCGACGCCGGCGACCTGGCGTTTTTTGTCCAGAAACAGGCGCCCGCCGGCCTGGAGGTCATCCTGGGCGCCAAGGCCGAGGAGGGCCTGGGCCACATGGTCATGTTCGGCCTGGGCGGGGTGTTTGTGGAGATTATGAAGGACGTGATTTTCAACCTGGCCCCGGTGTCGGACGCCGAGGCCGCAGACATGCTGTCCTCCATCCAGGGCGCGGCGCTTCTGGACGGGGTCCGGGGCTCAAAGGGCGTGGACAAGTCCGCCATTGAGGAGCTGATCCTGCGCCTTTCCCAACTGGTTTCGGACCATCCAGAGATCGCCGAGATGGACCTCAACCCCGTCATGGCCTATGAAGACGGCGCGAGCGCCGTGGACGCCAGGATCATGATCAAAAAAGGAGAATGAAAAAAAGATGGCCCACTGGTTGAATCTGGGACAGAATTTAAAGGTCAACGCGAAAAAATTCGCCGATAAAACGGCCCTGATGGACCCAAACCGGTCCTTTACGTACGCGGAGCTGAACACACGGGTGAACCGGCTTTCCCACAGCCTTTTGTCCCTGGGTCTTGAAAAGGGGGACCGGGTGGCGGTGTGCATGGAAAACACCATCGAGATCGTGGAGATGTACCTGGCCGCCGCCAAGACCGGCCTTGTCATCGTGCCGGTCAATTTCCGCCTGGTGGGGCGCGAGATTCAGCACATCGTGGATCATTCCGACGCCAAAGCCCTGGCGGCGGACGAGGAGTTTGTCCCGGTCATTGACGGCATCCGGTCGGATCTGCCCAAAATACCCCCGGAGAATTTCGTGGTCGCGGGAAAGGCCGCCCGGGGCTGGAGGGAGTATGACTCGTTTATGGCCGGCGGGTCCGCAGACGAGCCGGATGTCCGGGTGGAGCCCAAAGACACGTGGATTTTGATCTACACGTCGGGCACCACCGGCAAACCCAAAGGGGTTCTTCGGTCCCATGAGTCCCACATCGCCTTTTATCTCATCAACGCGGTGGATTTCGGATTCACCGAGCATGATGTGTGCATGAACGTCATGCCCCTTTTTCACATCAACTCCACTTTTTTCACCTTTATTTTCCTCTATATCGGGGCCTCGGCGCTCCTTCACCCGGCCAGGTCCTTCAGGGCCGGGGAGGTTTTGTCCATTGTCGAAGACAAAAAGGTCAGCTTCATCTCCCTGATTCCCACCCATTACAATATCATCATGAACGCTTCGGAGGAAGAGAAACGGCGCGATGTCGGCTCGGTGAAAAAACTGCTGTGCTCCTCGGCGCCTGTCCGGAAAAGCATGAAGCTGGCCATCATGGATTTCTTTAAAGGCGTGGAGCTGTACGAAGGATACGGCTCTTCGGAGGCCGGGATCGTGACCATCCTGAAACCCGAGCGTCAGATGGAGAAACTGGGCTCCATCGGCATGGAGACCCTGGGGACGGATTTTGTGAAGATCCTGGACGAAAACGGCGACGAAGTCCCGGACGGGGAGGTGGGGGAGCTGTTTTCCCGGGGCCCCATGCTCTTTGACGGGTATTACAAGATGCCGGAAAAAACCGCCTCGTCCTTTCAGGGGGAATGGTTTTCCGCCGGCGACATGGCGCGGCGCATGGAGGACGGTTTCTTTGAGATCGTGGACCGAAAAGACAACATGATCATCACCGGCGGGGAGCATGTGTACCCCAGCGAGGTGGAGGAGGTCATCGGCTCCCATGACGGCGTGTTCGACGTGGCCGTCATCAGCCTTCCGGATGAGAAATGGGGGGAGAAGGTCGTGGCCGTGACGATCCCCAAATCCGGCCGGTCCGGGATGGACGAAGGGACGATCATGGAGCTGTGCCGCGAAAAGCTCGCCGCTTACAAACGCCCCAAACAGGTTATTTTTATAGAAGAAGAAGAGATGCCCCGAACCCAGACCGGCAAGATTCTGCATCGGATTCTTCGGGAGCGATACGCCGGGCAGGAGGCTTCCCGGGTTTAAAAAAGTATATTTTAATAAACTTGTAAAAATGGATCAGACGGCGTCGTAAAAATTCGATATACAAGGCGCAGTGGTTTTTTGAGACTGAGGCCATACATATAGTATGCCGAAGGAACAAAAAAACGCTGAAACGCAGTAGATCGGATTTTTACGACGCCGTCTAAACAGACAGGAGACGAACACAGTATGTTGACAAAAGCTTACATTCCATACAAAGGCTACTATTCCACTCCCTTCGCCAGGTGGCAGGGGAGCATGTCCACTGAAAATTCCATCGTGCTGGGATCGGAGACGTCCAAGCGCTGGATCGCGGAAAAGAACTGGGATCCGGGCATGCTGGATTATCTTTTCCTGGGCATCACCATCGGCCAGCATTACGTCTTTTACGGCAGCACCTGGGCCGCGGCGCTCATGGGGGCCCCGGGAATTCCGGGCGTGACCCTCATGCAGGCCTGCTCCACCTCCACCACCTGTATTTTCCAGGCGGCCATGGGCGTTGAGAACGGCCTGTATGAGGCGCCGTACTGCCTCATGACCGACCGCTGCTCCAACGGCCCCCACACCATCTGGCCCAACCCCAAGGGTCCCGGCGGAGAGGTGGAGTCTGAAAACTGGATGATGGACCACTTCAGCAAAGACCCCTGGGCCGGCGGCGCCATGATCCAGACCGCGGAGAACGTGTCGGCCGAGGCGGGCATCACCCGTCAGGAATGCGACGATGTGGCCCTGCGGCGCTACGAGCAGTACCTGGACGCCCTGGCCGATGACCGCGCCTTCCAGAAACGTTACATGTTCCCGGTTGAAATTCAGGTGTCCAGGAAAAAGACCCTCACGGTGGAGGCCGACGAGGGCGTTTTTCCCACCACCCGCGAGGGCCTGGAAAAGCTTCGCCCGGTTATAAAAGACGGGGTTCACACCTTCGGCGCCCAGACCCATCCGGCCGACGGAAACGCCGGAATGATCGTGACCACAAGGGACAAGGCAAAGGAGCTGGGCGAGGACGGCGGCCCGGAGATCCAGGTGGTGTCATACGGCTATGAAAGGACCAAGAAGGGCTTCATGGCCGCCGCCGTGGTTCCCGCCGCGCAAATGGCCCTGGACAAGGCCGGGATCGGCGTGGGGGATGTGAAGGCCATCAAGACCCACAATCCTTTCGCCGGAAACGACATCTATCTCGCCAAGGAAATGGGCGTGGACGTGAACGGATTCAACAATTACGGAAGCTCCCTGGTCTTCGGCCATCCCCAGGCCCCCACAGCCGGGCGCTGCATCATCGAGGGAATCGAGGAAGTGGCCATGTCCGGCGGCGGCTATCTCCTTTTCGCGGGTTGCGCGGCCGGCGACACCGCGGGCGCGCTGGTTCTGAAAGTGGGCTGATTTTTTACGACGCTGTCCCGTAATTTTTTACTAGTTTGTCATTTTTTGATTTTGTTCAAAAGCCCCCTTCCCCTTTTTTGGGGCCGGGGGCTTTTGGGTTTGGGCGCATTAAAAAAACAATGCAAAAGAAATTGAGCGCGGCGGCGCCATGTTGAAACCGAATATGTCTTTTATCAACGATCCGGAAGGGGAAAACGTCCCCGCCGGTCTCCCCCCGGTCATTGACACCCATGTTCATATTTTCCCGGACGCCGTTTTCTCCGCCATATGGAAGTGGTTTGACGCCCATGCCTGGCGAATCCGATACCGAATGGACACATCGGCGATATTTGATTTTCTGCTGTCCCGGGGCGTTGGGCATATCGTGGCGCTTCAGTATGCCCACAAGCCGGGAATCGCCCGGATGCTCAATCAATATATGGTTGAAAAACAGGCCGGGCGCCCCGGGCGGATCACCGGCATGGCCACGGTGTTTCCCGGCGAAAAGGACGATGTGAAGATTTTGGATGACGCCTTCGACGCCGGTTTGAAAGGGCTCAAACTCCACGTCCATGTGCAATGCTTTGACATCAACGGCGATGACATGGGCCGTTTGTATGAGCGCTGTCTGGCCCGGGAAAAACCCATTGTCATGCACGCCGGAAGAGAGCCCAAAAGCGAGGCGTACCCCTGCGATCCCTATCAGATGTGCGCCGCTGAAAAAATCGAGCGCGTGTTAAAGGATTTCCCGGGCCTTAAAATCTGCGTTCCCCACCTGGGATTTGACGAGACATCGGCTTACCGGAAGCTCATTGAAAAATACGACCATCTCTGGCTGGACACCGCCATGACGCTGGCGGATTATTTTCCTTCAAAAGAAAAAATCCGCCTCGGCCGCTGGCGGCCGGACCGGGTCATGCACGGCTCCGATTTTCCGAATATTCCCTACGCGTGGGACCGGGAGTTGAAGGCCCTGAAAGCGGCGGGGCTTTCCCGAAAGAGCCTGGAGCGGATATCGGGCAAAAACGCTTTGGAATTTTTTGATATTGAATGAGAACGGCGGCCGGCGGTTGGGTGGCGTGGATTAGATGAGGAAGTGATATGCCGAAATGCTATGGAGATGGGCGGCGAGACGCTGACTATTTGATTTTTTGGATCATCTTTTCAATGGCATCGCGCAGAGGCGTTATTTTATTCTCACACACTTCAAAAACTATTTCGGCGTCGATGCGGAAATAATGATGAGCCATGATATCTCTCATGGTTTTGGCGCCTTCCCAGTTGATTTCCGGGAACTCGGCCAATAAAGTATGATCGGTCGTTTTATCTATGTTTTTGAGGCCTTCGCCAATGGCGATCAACTGCATGCATATCGAGTCCAGTTTTTCCATGCCGGCCGGAGAATCAGTGAGATCATGAATCGTTTTGACCTGTGAGAAGCGATATAAAATCGTGTCGGCGGCCCGCAATATCTGCGACAGAATTTCCGTCACAAGCGCTCTGTCATACATATATCCCATCCCGGTTGATTCTTTCCATGAGAAAGGCGCCCATTCCGTCCCTGATTCGGACAACATCGACTTTTCTTCCGAATATTTTTTCCAGATCGCATTTGATATTTCCCAAAACAAACATATCCGGCTCTTTTTGTTCGATCATAACATCAATATCGCTGCCTTCACCTTCGGTTCCTCTCGCAAAGGAGCCGAATATGCCTATTCTTTCAAAATGATATTTTCCCTGGGAAGTTTTTTTATACTCGGTAAGCTTTTGTAATATTTCTGATTTTTCCATCATTTTCCCTTTTGAAAATTGAATCGCGCCCATCGCCCCGGCGGCTTTTTCCACCGATTTTTTACGACGCCTTCAAGTTTGAAAATACATGGGCAGGAGGATAAAATCAAGTTTTCTTTGCCCTCACACCCGACCGATTTTAAAAATGATGTGTTCCACCCTTTCTTTTCCCAGGGAGCGGTTGAGTTTTTCCATGATCTCTTTTTTGCAAAACTGCATATGATGGATCCACACGGGGCTTGTGGCGTGAACCAGAAGGGTTTTTTCTTTAAGCGCGCCCGGTGAGGTGTTCTGAGCGGCTTTTTCCCCCACCAGGTCCGGCCACTGGTCGGAGATCTGGAACAGGGTCCGGGCCGACAGGGGCAGGCGGGTTTTTAAGATGTCGCCGATCAGGCCGTCAAGGCGCTGGGGCCGGGGGGAGGGGATGCCTTTTTTTATTCCCATGGGGCTGTCACCGGTCCACATAGAGCGTCTGGCCCGGAAATATTTTGTTTTTTCGATCCAGGTTGTTGATTTTTAAAAACCGGGTCAGGGGCATGTTGTGGCGTTTGGCGATGGTGAAGGGGCTGTCTCCGATTCGGGTGGTGTAGATTTTCAAACGGCGTTTCGCCGTCCGGGTCCGGCCAAGAGTCCCGGGTATTTTCAGGCGTTGGCCGATCTGGATGCGGTTGGTGGACATGCCGTTGGTTTCCCTGATTTTGTGGGCGGTGGTGCCGTAGCGCCGGGCGATGGTCCACAGGGAGTCTCCGGGCCGGGCGATGTGGGTCGGGGCTCCCGCGATGATCGGGGCTTTGGCCCTGGGCCGGGAGCGGCGCTTTGCGCTGGATTTGCGTGTCGAGGTCCGGCCCAGAGGGATCTTCAGGGTTTTACCGGCCACGATGAGGTTGCTTCTTCGGATGTTGTTTGCCCGGGCGATGCGTTTCACGCTGACCCGGTGTTTCCGGGCGATGTCGGACAGGGTTTCCCCGGGTCTGACCCGATGTTTGACAAAGGCGGGCTGGGGAAGGGAGGACACCGGCATGTCGTCAATCCGTTCCAGGAGGCGTCTTCCGGAGCCCGGGGGAACCCGGAGGGTGTAAAGCTCCTGGGGAAGAATTTCGTACCGCAGCTCCGGATTGAGCTCTTTCAGGAGCTTTTCAGGCGAGCCGACGGCTTTGGCGACATTTCGGACGCTTACCCGCTTTGAGATGGTCACCGGATCAAATTCCAGTGGAGATTCGGTTTTGACGAGCGAAATCCCGTATTTTTCCGGGTTTCGGATCATGTGCAGCGTGGCCATGAAACGGGGGACATATTGCGCCGTCTCGCGGGGCAGCCTTTTATAAAGGTCCCAGAAGTTGTCCAGGTAATTGACTTTCTGGTCCCGGATCACAGACAGTATTTTGCCTTCTCCGCAGTTGTAGGCCGCGATGGCCGTGATCCAGTCTCCGAAAAGCTTGTGAAGCTCTTTTAAGTAGGCGATGGCGGCCTTTGTGGACTTGATGGGGTCCAGACGCTCGTCCACGTAGAGATCCCGTTTTAAGCCGAATTTGTACCCGGTGGACGGGATAAACTGCCAGAGCCCCAGCGCCCGGGCCTTGGAGAGGGCCGTGATTTTGAACCCGCTTTCAATGAGGGGGAGCCAGGATATCTCCTCGGGGACCCCTTCTTTCTTCAAATGCCTCAGGATCATGGGGCGGTATTTTCCCGAGCGTTTATACGACTCGATAAAAAAATTTTTTTCAAAAGTGGCGTAACGGGTGATCTCTCTTTTGACATGGCGGTTGAGCACGATGGGGATGGCCTTGTGTTTTCCGTTCACCACCGAGCCCCGGGAGACGTAGATTTCATGGTTTCGCCTTGAGATCAGGAAACGAAGCTCCTTTTTGCGCCGGAGATATTCCGGGTGGCTGCCCGAGGGGATGCCCAAAAGGAGGGAGTAAGCGGCGTCCAGCGCTTTAAAGGCTTTTGGGATGTTGTTTTTTTCCCAGTAGCTCTGAGCCTTTTCATAGGAGGCCCTGGCCTGGGCGAGCAGTCTCTCCATTTTTTTTGAAACAGGATAAGCCGTCCTTTTTCCGACGTCGGTCCGGCGGGAGGCCAAAAGACCGGATTCGGGATTTGAAACTTCGCCCAAAGCGCGGGTCCGGGCGTGGGCCGCGCGGTCGGGGGCCTGGGTCCAGGCGAAAAATAAAAGGAGCGCCAAAAACCGGAGGAGGAAAGCCGGGATATCTTTTTTTGTCAATAAAATCAGAGTTTTCATAAAAAATTCCGAATGTTGATATTTTTTTAGAGGGGCGTTGAAGTTTGTCTGATGAATGACAATTTTATATAAATTGGAAAGCTTGTCAAGGCTTTAGTTTTGTGGAGCGAGTTTTGCGCGGTCTTTTCACACGGTTTTGAACTGTTTTTTTTAATCATATTTTAATAAAAAAACTTGACATGTGTAAAAAGAGCATGATAGCAATGTTTTTTTTGGCCAGCGTAGCTCAGCTGGTAGAGCTACTGATTTGTAATCAGTGGGTCGGGGGTTCGAGTCCCTCCGCTGGCTTCGTGTTCAAACAAAATAGGGTGGGGTTCCCGAGTGGTCAAAGGGAACAGACTGTAAATCTGTCGGCGACGCCTTCGGAGGTTCAAATCCTCCCCCCACCACCAATTCATAAAGCAAGGGCCGTTTGCAGGAGGTTGACGGGACAAAGGCATTCCCGGAAATCGAATAGAACTGCATGGCTTCCTGCTCTGAAAGGCTTTTTGGCATATGTGACGCCGTTTTTTTCGCCGCGTGTTTTCATGTCGGCGTTTTATGGCGGAGTTTTCAAGCATCGTTAAGCGGGAGTAGCTCAGTTGGTAGAGCTTCAGCCTTCCAAGCTGGATGTCGCGAGTTCGAGTCTCGTCTCCCGCTCCAAATCCCATGCCGCTTTTGTTTTATGATTTTTGACGGTTTTGTCCGGCGCGGATCATTTTCCGAGAAACGCCCACGTAGCTCAGTCGGTAGAGCGCTTCCTTGGTAAGGAAGAGGTTCACCGGTTCGATTCCGGTCGTGGGCTCCATCATTTTATTTTTGTTGATTATAAGGACAATATCCCGCGCAAGTCATATTCGCATTACACATATTCGCAAAAATACAGGGAGGATTTTAAGATGGCGAAGGAAAAGTTTGAGCGGACGAAGCCCCATGTGAATGTGGGGACCATTGGCCACATTGACCATGGGAAGACGACGTTGACGGCCGCTATCACCAAGCATATGGGACTCAAGGGCATGGCGGATTTTGTTCCTTTTGATCAGATTGACAAGGCTCCCGAGGAGAAGGAGCGCGGGATCACCATCGCCACGGCGCATGTGGAGTACGAGACCGACACCCGGCATTACGCCCATGTGGACTGTCCGGGCCACGCCGACTATATCAAGAACATGATCACCGGGGCGGCCCAGATGGACGGGGCGATTCTGGTGGTGGGGGCGGACGACGGCCCCATGCCGCAGACCCGGGAGCACATTCTTCTGGCGCGTCAGGTGGGCGTTCCCCGCATCGTGGTGTTTTTGAACAAATGCGACATGGTGGACGACGAGGAGCTGATTGAGCTGGTGGAGCTGGAGCTTCGGGAGCTTCTGGACAAGTATGAGTTTCCCGGGGACGACACGCCGATCATTCACGGCAGCGCTTTGAAGGCCCTGGAGAGCGACGATCCGGGCAGCGATGAGGCCAAGCCGGTGTTTGACCTGATGGCGGCCATCGACTCTTTTATTCCCGAGCCTGAGCGGGATGTGGACAAGCCGTTTTTGATGCCCATTGAGGACGTGTTCAGCATTTCGGGCCGCGGCACAGTGGTGACGGGCCGTGTGGAGCGCGGGATTATCCATGTGAGCGACAGCATCGAGGTGGTGGGGATTCGTGAGACCACCAAGACGGTGTGCACGGGAGTGGAGATGTTCCGCAAGCTTCTGGACGAGGGTCAGGCGGGCGACAACATCGGTGTGCTGCTTCGCGGGACCAAGCGTGACGAGGTGGAGCGCGGCCAGGTGGTGGCGGAGCCCGGGACCATCACGCCTCACACGAAGTTCAAGGCGGAGGTGTATATATTAAGCAAGGACGAGGGCGGGCGTCACACGCCTTTTTTCAGCGGCTACCGTCCCCAGTTTTATTTCAGGACCACGGATGTGACGGGTATTTTGACATTGCCCGAGGGAGTGGAGATGGTGATGCCCGGCGATAATGTGAGCATATCGGCGGAGCTGATCACCCCCATCGCCATGGAGAAGGAGGTCCGGTTCGCCATCCGCGAGGGCGGAAGAACCGTCGGGGCCGGAGTGGTGAGCGAAGTCATTGAATAGGACCTTCTTCACGCGCCCCGGCGCTTGAAAAACGGTCCGGCGCAAGTTTTTTAAAGCCGCCGGCAAGGAGTCTTAAGTGAGAGTGATCATTCATCTTGCATGCCAGGAATGCAAAAGAAAAAACTATTCAACCACAAAAAATAAGCGGACGACGCCGGACAAGCTGAAATTCAGCAAGTACTGCCGGTTCTGCAGGAAGCATACGCCGCACAAAGAGGTGAAATAGCTTTCCCGGAAACGGCGGGCGACCCATGCCCGCTTTCGGGAAGGCCGGTGAATGTTTGTTTGTCGATGGGAAAATTCAGGCCAGTAGCTCTAACGGCAGAGCGCCGGACTCCAAATCCGGATGTTGGGGGTTCGAATCCCTCCTGGCCTGCCACCATTGACGCGGAATCGCGGATTGTTCGGGCGGGCGTTAAACAAAACAGGCCCGCGTCATTTCAGGAGTCGATGTGGCAAAACTGAAAAAGAAAAAGAAGCCTGCGGATAAAAAGGCCAGAAAAAAAGAGACGACAAAATCTCAATCGCCGGTTTCAGAAGGGGACTTGAGCCCGGCCGGCGCTTTGCCGAAGCCCTCAGGTTTCTCAAAGCCCGCCGCGGTCGTCAAGAAAAAGACGCCTCCTCCTCCCAGGAAGGTTTCGGCGAAAGCCAAAGCCAGGGCCGCCGCGGCCCGTGAGAAAAATGTGTTTGAAAAGGCCTTCCAGTTTTTGAGAGAGGCCCGGGTGGAGCTGAAGAAAGTCGTGTGGCCCTCCCGGAAGCAGACCATGAACTCCACTTTGGTGGTGGTCATATTCGCGGTGATCTGCTCTTTTTTCCTGGGATTTGTGGACATTTGCCTTTCATTTCTTCTGAAACTGATTTTGTAAACGAAAGAAACGCCGGGCGCCGGTCCGGGGCCGCCGGTTAAAGTGTGACGCCCTCAAAAACAAGGAGAAAAAAAGTGGCGTTGGAATGGTACATTGTTCATGTCTATTCGGGCTTTGAGCACAAGGTGCAAAAAAGTCTGGAAGAGAAAATAGCGGCTCTCCCGAATTCCGAACGGTTTGGCGAAATTCTGGTTCCCACCGAGCAGATTGTCGAGCTTGTGAAAGGCCAAAAAAAGACATCCTCCCGAAAATTTTACCCGGGATACATTCTGATCCGGATGGAGCTGGACGACGAGACATGGCACATTGTGAAAGAAACCCCCAAAATCACCGGATTCCTGGGGGGCAGAGACAAACCCGCGCCCATCACTGAGGAAGAGGCCAACCAGATACTCAACCGCATGAAGGCCGGCGAAGAGAAACCCAAACCCAAATATTTGTTTGAAAAAGGCGACGATGTCCGGGTGATCGACGGCCCTTTCACCAGTTTCAATGGAACGGTGGACGAGGTGAACGAGGAAAAGGGAAAAATTCGGGTTCTGGTGAGCATATTCGGCCGCTCCACGCCGGTTGAGCTTGAATTTGTGCAGGTCGCCAAGCTATAATCAACACTTGACATAAAAAGGCAAAAGATAATGGCAAAAAAGGTTATGACCCAGATAAAGCTTCAGGTTGAGGCGGGAAAGGCCAATCCTTCCCCTCCCATCGGCCCCGCGCTTGGGCAGCACGGCGTGAACATCATGGACTTCTGCAAGGCGTTCAACGCCAAGACGGAAAGCCAGGCCGGGATGATCATACCTGTGGTTTTGACCGTTTACCAGGACCGGTCGTTTTCGTTTATCACCAAAACGCCGCCGGCTTCCATTCTGTTGAAAAAGGCGGCCAAAATCGCCAAAGGATCGGGCGATCCAAAGCGCGAGAAGGTGGGCTCGGTCACCCGGAAGCAGGTGGAGGAGATCGCCCAGATGAAGATGGTGGACTTGAATGCCAACGATATGGAGGCGGCCTGTGAAATTATCAGCGGAACCGCCAGAAGCATGGGGATCGATGTCGTTTGACCATAAGCAAGGAGTGAATAAGAGATGCCGAAGCGGGGCAAAAAATATCTGCAAGCAAAAAAAAGCATAGGCGACGGGACCAAGTTTGATTTCGCGGACGCCGTGAAAAAGGTAATCGAGCTGTCCTTTGCGAAATTTGACGAGACGGTGGATGTGGCGGTTCGCCTGGGGGTGGATCCCCGCCACGCGGACCAGATGGTCCGGGGCGCCATGGTGCTGCCCAATGGCCTTGGGAAAAAGTCGGCGGTCCTTGTGTTTGCGAAGGGCGAAAAGGAAAAAGAGGCCCAGGAGGCGGGGGCCGATTTTGTGGGAAATGACGACTTGATCGAAAAGATCAAAGGCGGATGGTTCGGCTTTGACAAGGCCATCGCCACCCCGGACATGATGGGCTCGGTGGGCAAAATCGGCAGGCTCCTGGGACCCAGGGGCCTGATGCCCAACGCCAAAGTGGGAACGGTCACCTTTGACATCGCCAAAGCGGTGGGCGAGGTCAAGGCGGGAAAGATCGACTTCAGGGTTGAGAAAGCCGGCATCATTCACGTCCCTGTGGGCAAAGTGTCCTTCGGC
This sequence comes from Candidatus Desulfarcum epimagneticum, assembly GCA_900659855.1. Lineage (NCBI taxonomy): Bacteria > Pseudomonadati > Thermodesulfobacteriota > Desulfobacteria > Desulfobacterales > Desulfobacteraceae > Candidatus Desulfarcum > Candidatus Desulfarcum epimagneticum. The sequence goes on along the minus strand of CAACVI010000045.1, from coordinate 79,987 downwards.
GTTGAAAAAATCACGCAGAATATCAGCGCGTTCATCGAAACGTTGATGCGGCTCAAGCCGCCCGCCAGCAAGGGGACATATCTGAAAGGGCTCGCCATATCCAGCACCATGGGAGCGGGCGTCAGAGTGGATGTGCTTTCTCTCAAAGATATCGGAAAACAGTAAGCCGCCGCTTTCGGGCGACTTCATGCCTTAAAAGTAAAATTTGGACTAAAATCATTTTTCTGTCAAAGACCGCAGGTTCTCCCGACGGCTTTCGGCCGATTTTTGATCCATGATTGAAAATCAGCCGAAAACCGCCGGGCGTTTAATCAGCCACGCCGGCCTGCCGAGACAGCGGATCGTTTTTAAAACATTTGATCGTCATTTTTTTCAGATGATTAAAAACATCTCCTATCTCAGCGTGACGCATGGCCATATGCCTCCGGTTTCATAAAACGAATTGGAAAGGAGGTGCTGTATTTTTTGAAAATTGACGCGAAGAAAGAGATAGTCAAAGATTTAAAGGAGAGATTCGCCAAAAGCGAAGTGGTGATTCTGACGGATTACAAGGGCCTGGATGTGACCCAGATCAACGCCCTGCGGAAGAAGCTCTTTGAAGGGGAAGTGGAATACCAGGTGGTCAAAAAGACCCTTCTGGCAAGGGCCTCCCAGGAGACCGACGCGGCCTTGATTGAAGACAGTTTCAAAGGACCCTGCGCGGTGGCCATCGGCTATGGCGATCCGGTTGTTCCGGCCAAGTTGCTGATGGACTTTTCCAAGGAGTTTGAAGCCCTGGAAGTCAAGGTCGGCGTCATGGGAGGAAAGAGGCTTGAGTCAGACGATATCAAGGCCCTGTCTTCCCTGCCTTCCCGCGAAGTTCTGCTGGGAGTCCTCGCTTCGGCCTTAAACGCCGTTCCCACTTCACTGGCCCGGGCGCTTAACGACGTCCCGCAGCGATTCGTAAATGTTTTAAACGCGCTGAAAGAACAAAAAGAGGCCGCCTGATCCCTTTTCCGTCGTTTTGAGACGGCCCGGGCGATCGGGAGCCTTAATTTTTTGGAGGTTAAGAAAATAAGATGGCAGATATCACCAAAGACGATGTATTGGAATTTATCGCGAACATGTCGGTTCTGGAGCTTTCGGAACTGGTCAAGGATATAGAGGAAAAATTCGGCGTTTCAGCCGCCGCTCCCGTGGCCATGATGGCCGCCGCCCCGGATGGCGGAGGAGCCGGCGCGGCTGAGGAACAGACCGAATTTGATGTGATTTTAACAGCGGCCGGAGACAAGAAAATCCAGGTCATCAAGGAAGTCCGGGCCATCACGGCCCTTGGCCTTAAAGACGCCAAAGCCCTTGTGGACGGCGCGCCCGCGCCGGTTAAAGAAGGGATTCCCAAAGACGAGGCGGAAAAAATCAAGGCCGCCCTGGAAGAGGCCGGAGCCCAGGTGGAATTGAAGTAGCCAAGCCCAAAGAGGGGGCGGGGCCGGGAGCCCCCCCCCTTTTTTAAACGCCCGCCTGCTGGATGACAGACGGCGCGATCATCGCCTTTGATTCCCGGCCCTTTAAATCCGGCCCTTTGCGCATGGCCCATTCTCCGCGCTTTCGGACGCCCGGAGACATGTCGGGAATCTCGGGCCGGAGACCATCAATCTTACACCCTGGAGACGATATGCGGGAAGCTCCGATCATCACCAAGCGCTTAAGAAAAAATTTCGGCAAAATCAGGAAAATAGTCGACACCCCCAATCTTATCAGTGTGCAGCGGGATTCCTACGCCCGTTTTCTGCAGCTGGACGCGCCCTCGGATAAACGCCTGGCCATGGGGCTTCAGGCGGTTTTTAAATCGGTGTTCCCCATTAAGGACTTCACCGGCAGCGCCTCCCTTGAATTTGTGTCGTACCGTTTCATGGAGCCCAAACACACCGAGAGAGAATGCCGGCAAAGGGGCATGACCTATGAGCTGCCGCTTCGCATCACCGTCCGCCTGGTGGTGTACGATGTGGACAAAGAGACCGGGGACTCCAACATCCGGGACATCAAGGAACAGGAAAGCTATTTCGGCACCATTCCCCTTATGACGGAAAGGGGAACTTTTATCGTCAACGGAACGGAGCGGGTGGTGGTCAGTCAGCTTCACCGCTCATCCGGGGTTTTTTTCGACCATGACAAGGGATCGGTTCATTCAAGCGGAAAGGTGATCTACTCCTCAAGGATTATCCCGGTGAGGGGATCTTGGATCGACATGGAGGTGGATCCCAAAGACATTGTGTACATCCGAATCGACCGGAGACGAAAATTTCCCGCCACCCTCCTTTTTAAGGCCTTCGGTTATTCCGAAGAGGATATTTTAAAATATTTTTACAAGACCGAAAAGATCGTGGTCCGTGGAGGGCGTTATTTCAAGACGTTTAAAGACGCGCTTTACTGTCTTGAAAGCTTCAAGGGCAAGCGCGCCTCGGCGGACATTGAAGACCCGGAGACCGGGGAGATGATTGTCCAGCGGGGGAAGATGTTCACCCGCAGAACCATCAAACGGATTCGCCAGTCAAGTCTGGAAATGATCCCCGTTGAGCGGGAGGACATCCTGGGCCAGGCCCTTCCATTCGGCGTCAAGGACCCCGGGACCGGGGAGATGATTCTGCGCTCCACCGAACGGCTGGATGAAAAGGCCCTTGAAATGTTTGAGGAACTGGGAATCGCCGAATTCGACCTGATTCATGCCGACGCCGCGGCCATGAGCGCCTCCATATTGAAAACCCTGGTTCTGGACAAGGTGGAGACCAACGAAGAGGCCCTGATTGAGATATTCCGGCGTTTAAGGCCCGGAAACCCGGTGACCCCCGAGGTCGCCAGGGACTTTCTGGATCACATGTTTTTCAAATCGTCCTATTACGATCTGTCAAGCGTGGGCCGCCTGAAAATGAACCTGCGGCTGGGGATCAACTCGGCCGGCGATCTGAGGATTTTAAGAAAAGAAGACATCCTTCTCGCCGCCAAGACCCTGGTGGACATACGGGACACCCAGGGGGCGGTGGACGACATCGATCACCTGGGAAACCGGCGGGTCCGGGCTGTGGGGGAGCTGCTTGAAAACCAGTATCGAATCGGTCTGGTGCGCATGGAGCGGGCCATCAAAGAGCGGATGAGCCTTCAGGAAGTGGACGCGCTCATGCCCCATGACCTGCTGAACCCCAAGCCGGTATCGGCGGTGGTCAAGGAGTTTTTCGGAACCAGCCAGCTGTCCCAGTTTATGGATCAGACCAATCCCCTGTCTGAAACCACCCACAAAAGGCGCCTGTCGGCTTTGGGACCCGGGGGGCTCACCCGGGAAAGGGCCGGATTTGAAGTCCGGGACGTTCATCCCTCCCATTATGGCCGGATATGCCCCATTGAGACCCCTGAGGGCCCCAACATCGGGCTCATCGTTTCTTTAAGCACCTACGCCCGGGTGAATGACTACGGTTTCATTGAAACGCCGTTCAGCGTGGTCAAGGATTCCACGGTCACCCCCGAGGTGAAGTTTTTAAGCGCCTTTGAGGAAAAATCCCATCCCATCGCCCAGGCCAACGCGCCCCTGGACGAAGACCGGAAATACCAAAACGAGCTGGTGACCTCCCGGGTGGAAGGGGAGCTGATGATCGTCAAGCGGGAGGAGATCGAGTTTATGGATATCTCTCCCAACCAGCTGGTGAGCGTGTCCGCCTCCCTGATCCCGTTTCTGGAAAATGACGACGCCAACCGGGCGCTGATGGGCTCCAACATGCAGCGGCAGGCGGTGCCTTTGATGGTGGCCAGCGCGCCGGTGGTGGGCACCGGCATGGAAGGCGTGGTGGCCCGGGACTCCGGAGTCACGGTGGTCGCGCGTCGGGACGGGACGGTGGCCAGCGTGGACGCCTCCCGGATTGTGGTGGAGCATGATCCCGAAGACGGGGGAGATGACATGGAGAGCCTGGTCACCATTTATAACCTGACCAAATTCATGCGCTCCAATCAAAACACATGCGTCAACCAGCGCCCCGTGGTGGCGGAAGGGCAGAAGGTCAAAGCCGGCGAGGTCATCGCCGACGGCCCGGCCACGGACAGGGGCGAGCTGGCGCTGGGCCAGAACGTCACCGTGGCCTTCATGCCCTGGGGCGGCTATAATTTTGAGGACTCCATCCTGGTCAGCGAGAGGCTGGTCCGGGACGGGGTGTACACCTCGGGCCAGATCGAAGAGTTTGAAATGGTGGCCCGGGACACCAAGCTCGGCCGGGAAGAGATCACCCGGGACATCCCCAATGTGGGGGACGAGGCGCTCAAAGACCTGGATGAAAGCGGCATCATCCGCCTGGGAGCGGATGTCAAACCCGGCGACATACTCATCGGAAAGATCACCCCCAAGGGAGAGACCCAGCTTTCGCCCGAGGAAAAGCTGCTTCGGGCCATATTCGGCGAAAAGGCGGGGGAAGTGAAAGACGCTTCTTTGCGAGTGCCGCCAGGTGTGGAGGGCATTGTCATTGACGCCAAGGTCTTCACCCGGCGAGGCGCGGAAAAGGATGACCGGACCCTTGAGATCGAAGCCCAGGAAATTGACGCCTTTGGAAAGGACCGGGACGACGAGATCAAAGTCATCACGGAGATGGCCCGAAGACGGCTGGAAAAAATTCTTTCGGGCAAAAAAGCCCTTTCGCCCCTTCTTTATAAGGGAAAAACCGTCGTCGGGCAGGGGGAGGAGATTCGGGCCGAGGTCATTCGAAGCGTTCCGGTCACGGTCTTTGATGATATCGCGATGGAGTCCGGGGAAGACGCCGAAGGCGTTTTCGAGGTGATCCGTTTGTATAAAAAGCATCTGGACGTCTGCCAGGCGGCATTCTCCAAACACGTGGAGCGCTTTTCCAAAGGAGACGACCTTCCTCCCGGCGTCATCAAAATGGTCAAGGTCTATGTCGCTATGAAACGCAAGCTTTCCGTCGGGGACAAAATGGCGGGGCGTCATGGCAACAAGGGCGTCGTGTCCCGCATTCTTCCCCAGGAAGACATGCCTTATTTTGAAAATGGAGAGCCGGTGGACGTGGTGCTCAACCCCCTGGGCGTTCCGTCGCGAATGAACGTGGGCCAGATACTGGAGGTTCACCTGGGGCGGGCCGCCAAACTTCTGGGCGATCAGATCAGCGCCCTGGCCCAGGCCGGCAAGTTTGACGCGCTTCGGGAAAAATTCAAACGCATTTTTTCCTCCGAGGACCAAAACAGCGGAATCGACCGTCTCAGCGACGAACAGCTCGCCCAGGCTTCAACGGATTACAAAGACGGGGTTTTCATGGCCACCCCGGTTTTTGACGGCGCCAAGGAGCCTGAGATCAAAAATCTTCTGGAAGAGGCGGGCGTTGAGACCACCGGGCAGACCACCCTGTGCGACGGGCGCACCGGGCAGCCTTTTGATGAAAAAATCACGGTGGGAACCATGTACATACTCAAGCTTCACCACCTCGTGGACGACAAGATCCATGCCCGGTCCATCGGCCCCTATTCCCTGGTGACCCAGCAGCCCCTTGGCGGAAAAGCCCAGTTCGGCGGTCAGAGGCTGGGGGAGATGGAGGTCTGGGCCATGGAGGGATACGGCGCGGCCTACGCGCTGCAGGAGTTTTTGACCGTCAAGTCCGACGACATGGCCGGAAGAACCCGGATGTATGAAAAGATTGTGAAAGGCCAGAACGTTCTGGAGCCCGGTCTCCCCGAATCGTTCAAGGTTTTGATCAAGGAGCTTCAGAGCCTTGGTTTGAGCCTCAACCTTCTGGAAAGCAAAAGCAGGTAAAAAGATGGAAAACTTATACGATTTTTTCGCCAAACCCATTGACCCGAAACAGTATGTCGGGGTCCAGATCGAGCTGGCCTCTCCGGAAAAGATACTGGACTGGTCCAACGGCGAGATCAAAAAACCCGAAACCATCAATTACCGCACGTTCAAACCTGAGCGGGACGGCCTGTTTTGCGCCAAAATTTTCGGCCCCACAAAGGATTACGAATGCAACTGCGGAAAATACAAGCGGATGAAGCATCGGGGAGTGATCTGCGAGAAGTGCGGGGTGGAGGTGATCCAGTCCAAGGTTCGCAGGGAGCGCATGGCCCACATCCAGCTGGCCAGCCCATGCGCCCACATCTGGTTTTTTAAAAGTCTTCCCAGCAAAATCGGGAATCTTTTGGATCTGACCCTTAAAAATCTGGAGAAGGTGCTTTACTTCGACAATTATATCGTCACGGACCCCAAGGAAACCGAACTGGAGTATGGCCAGCTTCTGTCCGAGGATGAGCGGCGGGAGGCGCTGGCCGATCACGCCGGAAAGTTTGATTCCGGGATCGGCGCCGAGGCCGTCAAGACGCTTTTAACAAAGATCAACATTGACGATCTGTACAAGGAGCTTTCAGCGGACATTCGCTCCACCGGCTCCATGGCCAAGCGCCAGAAGCTGGCCAAGCGCCTCAAAATCGTGGATTCTTTCAAAAGATCCGGAATCCATCCCAGCTGGATGATCATGGATGTCATCCCGGTCCTTCCCCCGGACCTGCGCCCCCTGGTTCCGTTGGAGGGAGGGCGGTTCGCCACGTCGGATTTAAACGATTTGTACCGCCGGGTGATCAACCGAAACAACCGCCTGAAACGCCTGGTGGACTTAAAAGCCCCGGATGTCATCATCCGAAATGAAAAGCGCATGCTCCAGGAGTCTGTGGATGTGCTGTTTGACAATGGCCGCCACGGCCGGGTTATCATCGGAACCAATAAACGCCCGCTTAAATCCTTAAGCGACACGCTCAAGGGAAAACAGGGCAGGTTCCGTCAGAATCTTTTGGGCAAACGGGTGGATTATTCGGGAAGAACCGTCATCACCATCGGACCCAATTTAAGGCTTCACCAGTGCGGTCTGCCCAAAAAGATGGCGCTGGAGCTGTTCAAACCCTTTGTTTACTACCGGCTGGACCAGAAGGGCCTGGTCTCAACGGTGAAAAGCGCCAAAAAGATGGTGGAGCGCGAGACCCCGGAGGTATGGGACACCCTGGACGAGGTGGTCAAGGAGTACCCCGTCATGCTCAACCGGGCGCCCACCCTTCACCGGCTCGGGGTTCAGGCGTTTGAGCCCATTCTGATAGAGGGAAAAGCCATTCAGCTCCACCCCCTGGTCTGCACCGCCTTCAACGCCGACTTTGACGGCGACCAGATGGCCGTGCATGTCCCCCTTTCGGTGGAGGCCCAGATAGAGGCCCGGGTGCTGATCCTTTCCAGCAACAACATCCTGACCCCGGCCAACGGCGCCCCCATCATTGTTCCGTCCCAGGACATTGTTCTGGGCATCTATTACATGACCCGGCAGATCATGGGCGGCAAAGGGGAGGGAATGGTTTTCGCCAATCTCGACGAGGCCCGGATCGCCTATGACGCGGGAGAAACGGGGCTGCATTCCAAAATCTCAGCCCGCATGGACGGCGAAGTCGTGGAAACCAGCGTGGGCCGTCTGCTTTTGTGGGACATTGTGCCCAAGGACAATGTCCTGGCGCTCAGCCACATCGTCTTTGCGGATGAGGAGACGGCCCAAAAGGCCCGGGGCGAAATTCTCGACGGTCTGGACTTCAAACGCGCCCATGAGACATACGCCGAAGCGGACGGGGAGAGAAACGATGATTTTTTCATCGGTTTTTTGAGGAAAGACGAATTCGGGCGAATTTTTAACATGGATGAAAGGGACCTGGATTCGCTGTTTGGTCTTTCCCTGGATGAGATCAGCCCGGTCTTTTCCTTTGACGGAACGTTCCATCTCTTCCAGGTGGCGGAAAAGCGCCCGGAAATTCCCTTTTCCATGGTCAATCGGGTCATGGACAAAAAAGCTCTCCGGGAACTCATTGATTACGCCTACCGGAACCTGGGACAGAAATCCACCGTCATCCTCTCGGACCGGCTCAAGGACATCGGCTACAAGTATTCCACCGAGGGCGGCCTTTCCATCTCCATCGACGCCATGATCATTCCTCCTTCGAAGCAGGACATTCTGAAAAAGGCCGAGGATCAGGTGTCGGAGATCGGCCGGCAGTACACCGAAGGACTGATCACCCAGGGCGAAAAGTACAACAAGGTGGTGGACATATGGGCCAAGGCCACCGATGATGTGGCCAATGAGATGATGGATGTGATGAAAGCCTCGCCGCTGGTGGACAAAAGCGGCCGCCCCAGGCTGAGTGAAGACGGCCTTCCCCTGGTGGCCGAGAGCCTGAACCCCATTTACATGATGGCCGATTCCGGCGCCAGGGGAAGCAAGGATCAGATGCGGCAGCTGGCCGGCATGCGGGGGCTGATGGCCAAACCTTCGGGGGAGATCATCGAAACGCCCATCAGCGCCAATTTCAGGGAGGGCCTGTCCGTGCTCCAGTATTTTATCTCCACCCACGGCGCCCGGAAGGGGCTCGCCGACACCGCGCTGAAAACGGCCAACTCCGGATACCTGACCCGTCGTCTGGCGGATGTGGCGCAGGATTGCGTGGTGATGGAAAAGGACTGCGGCACCACCATGGGCGTGGAGGTGGAGTCTCTCATGGAGGGCGGCGAAGTCATTCAGCGCCTGGGGGAGAGAATCCTGGGACGGACGGCCATAGAGGACATTATCGACCCCTTCAGCAACGAAGTCCTGCTGGAAACGGGCCTGGAGATTGATGAAAACGCCGTGAAAAGAATCGAAGGCGCGGGGCTGACCTCTGTTAAAATCAGGTCGGTGCTCACCTGCCGGACCCGTCGGGGCGTGTGCGCCAAATGTTACGGCAGGGATCTGGCGCATGGCGCCCGGGTGGAGATCGGCCAGGCCATCGGCATTCTGGCGGCCCAGTCCATCGGGGAGCCCGGCACCCAGCTCACCATGCGGACCTTTCATATCGGCGGAACCGCCAGCAGAAGGGTGGAGCAGGCGGACATACGGGCGCGCACCAGCGGAAAAATTATTTTTCACAATCTCAATGTGGTGAAAAACGCCCAAAACAAATACGTGGTCATGACCCGGCGGGGCGGTGAAATCGCCATTGTCAGCAAAACCGGCCGGGAGACCGAGCGGTTTCCCGTCATTTACGGCGCCCACATTGAGGTCCGGGACGGCGGCATGGTGGAGAAGGGGGACCTGGTGGCGGCGTGGGACCCGTTCACCACGCCCATCATCACGGAGTTTGACGGGACGGTCAAATTTGTGGACATTGTTTTGGGAAAAACGACCCAGGAAAGGGTGGACCCGGTGACCGGAAAATCCAGCCGGACCATCATCGACTCCAAAAGACCCGAGGACCGTCCGGCCATTACGATCAAAAACCCCGGCGACCGGAAGAAAACCCCCTACACCCTTCCCATCGACGCCATTTTGCTGGTGGACGAAGGCGACGAGGTGAAAGCCGGAGATATCATCGCCAAGCTGCCCAGGGCCACCACCAAAACAAAGGATATCACCGGCGGCCTTCCCAGGGTGGCGGAGCTTTTTGAAGTGCGCAAACCCAAAGAGATCGCCGTGCTGAGCGAGATTGACGGCTATGTGTCCATCGCCAAGGAAAAAAAGAAGGGCAAACAGAAAGTCAGCGTGACCCCTGTGGACTATGGCGACGCCAAGGAGTACCTGATTCCCCGGGGCAAGCACATCAATGTGTACGAGGGCGATTACGTCCGGGCCGGGGAGCCTTTGGTGAGCGGCTCCGCGGTTCCCCAGGATATTTTGAACATCAAAGGCGAGATCGCGGTGGCCCGCTACCTGGTGGATGAGGTCCAGGAGGTTTACCGGCTCCAGGGTGTGCGCATCAATGACAAGCACATTGAAGTCATCGTGCGCCAGATGATGCGCCGTTTCAACGTGGTCAAGGCCGGGGACACCGATTTTATCGTGGGAGAGCAGGTGGACCGGACACGTTTTGAGGAAATCAACGGCCAGGTGGTCAAAAAAGGCGGAAAACCGGCGGTGGGAGAGCCCCTGATCCTGGGGATCACCAAGGCCTCTTTGAGCACTGAGAGTTTTATTTCCGCGGCGTCTTTCCAGGAGACCACCAAGGTTTTGACGGACGCCAGCATCGCCGGGTCCAGCGATTATCTGGCGGGCCTTAAGGAAAACGTCATCATGGGGCGGATCATTCCCGCCGGAACCGGGATCGAATCGTACCGGCATGTGGCCATTGAGCATTTTAAGGATTAATTTTTGAAAAAAAGCTTGACTTTTTTCCAGCATAAATATAACGTTTATAATCTTTTGCGGTAGAGAGAACCAAAGCCCAACAATGAGATGAGGAGAGTATGCCTACAATCAATCAACTGGTGAGAAAAGGGAGAAAAAGGGCGGAGAAAAAGACCAACACCCCCGCTTTGAAAGGCGCGCCCCAGAAACGGGGAGTCTGCACCCGTGTGTACACCTCCACCCCCAAGAAGCCCAACTCCGCCCTGAGAAAGGTGGCCAGGGTTCGGCTCACGACGGGTATGGAAGTGACGGCCTACATCCCCGGCATCGGCCATAATCTTCAGGAGCACTCTGTTGTCCTGGTCAGGGGAGGCCGTGTGAAAGACCTTCCCGGCGTTCGGTATCACATTGTCAGGGGCACGCTCGACACCCTCGGCGTCGAGGAACGGAAACAGGGCCGGTCAAAATACGGCGCGAAAAAACCGAAATAGATTTTTTTAAACACGGATTCAAGAAGACGAAGAAATGGTGTGAGATATGCCCAGAAGACGAGAAGTGCCCCATAGGCAGGAAATTCCGGATCCCAAATACAACAGCCGGCTGGTTTCAAAATTCATCAAATCAGTGATGCGGGATGGAAAAAAAAGCGTCGCCGAATTGATTTTATACCGCGCGTTTGATATTATAGGGGAAAAAACCAATGACTCCCCCCTGGTCATTTTTGAAAAGGCCATTGAGAATGTCAAACCGGTGATTGAGGTCAAATCCAGGCGCGTGGGAGGCTCCACGTATCAGGTCCCCACGGAAATACGCCCGTCCCGCCGGACGGCTTTGGGCATCCGGTGGATCATTGATTTCGCCCGCAAGCGCTCTGAAAAAAGCATGGCCAACAAACTGGCCGGGGAGCTTCTGGACGCCTCCGGCAACAAGGGCTCTTCCATCAAGAAGAAAGAAGACACCCATAAAATGGCCGAGGCCAACAAGGCCTTCGCCCATTACCGGTGGTAGGAAAGACCGGATAAAAACGGCGAAAAAGAAAACGAATCGTTTATTTCGCCGCGTTTGTTTCACATATTATTGTTTAACTTCATTTGTGAGTTTGAGACGGCCGATGATTCCGGCGGCTCATCCGCATAGGGAGGATATGAAGATGGCGAAGGAAAAGTTTGAGCGGACGAAGCCCCATGTGAATGTGGGGACCATTGGCCACATTGACCATGGGAAGACGACGTTGACGGCCGCTATCACCAAGCATATGGGACTCAAGGGCATGGCGGATTTTGTTCCTTTTGATCAGATTGACAAGGCTCCCGAGGAGAAGGAGCGCGGGATCACCATCGCCACGGCGCATGTGGAGTACGAGACCGACACCCGGCATTACGCCCATGTGGACTGTCCGGGCCACGCCGACTATATCAAGAACATGATCACCGGGGCGGCCCAGATGGACGGGGCGATTCTGGTGGTGGGGGCGGACGACGGCCCCATGCCGCAGACCCGGGAGCACATTCTTCTGGCGCGTCAGGTGGGCGTTCCCCGCATCGTGGTGTTTTTGAACAAATGCGACATGGTGGACGACGAGGAGCTGATTGAGCTGGTGGAGCTGGAGCTTCGGGAGCTTCTGGACAAGTATGAGTTTCCCGGGGACGACACGCCGATCATTCACGGCAGCGCTTTGAAGGCCCTGGAGAGCGACGATCCGGGCAGCGATGAGGCCAAGCCGGTGTTTGACCTGATGGCGGCCATCGACTCTTTTATTCCCGAGCCTGAGCGGGATGTGGACAAGCCGTTTTTGATGCCCATTGAGGACGTGTTCAGCATTTCGGGCCGCGGCACAGTGGTGACGGGCCGTGTGGAGCGCGGGATTATCCATGTGAGCGACAGCATCGAGGTGGTGGGGATTCGTGAGACCACCAAGACGGTGTGCACGGGAGTGGAGATGTTCCGCAAGCTTCTGGACGAGGGTCAGGCGGGCGACAACATCGGTGTGCTGCTTCGCGGGACCAAGCGTGACGAGGTGGAGCGCGGCCAGGTGGTGGCGGAGCCCGGGACCATCACGCCTCACACGAAGTTCAAGGCGGAGGTGTATATATTAAGCAAGGACGAGGGCGGGCGTCACACGCCTTTTTTCAGCGGCTACCGTCCCCAGTTTTATTTCAGGACCACGGATGTGACGGGTATTTTGACATTGCCCGAGGGAGTGGAGATGGTGATGCCCGGCGATAATGTGAGCATATCGGCGGAGCTGATCACCCCCATCGCCATGGAGAAGGAGGTCCGGTTCGCCATCCGCGAGGGCGGAAGAACCGTCGGGGCCGGAGTGGTGAGCGAAGTCATTGAATAGGACCTTCTTTTAAGGTCGGCCGACAGGATAAAAATCAAAAACAGGCACACATGGGAAAGACGAGATAAATGATAGCCAACACCAAAATAAGAATCAGGCTCAAGGCCTATGACCCCAGGCTCTTGGATCAATCGGCTACGGACATAGCGGACACGGCCCTCAAAACCGGGGCGAAGGTTGTGGGGCCCATACCTCTTCCGACCCGCATCAACAAGTATTGTGTTTTGAGGTCTCCGCACATTGACAAGAAATCCCGGGAACAGTTTGAGATCAGGACCCATAAAAGACTTCTGGATATTATGGAGCCGACTCAGCAGACGGTGGACGCGTTGATGAAACTGGATCTTTCCCAGGGAGTGGATGTCGAAATTAAATTATAACCAGGGCCTTTGGGCGCTTGCAGGAAATCAAAATATGTCTCGTGGATTAATTGGAAAGAAAGTGGGAATGATGGGCTTTTTTTCGGACGGCGGAGAATACGTCCCCGTCACGGTCATAGAGGCCGGGCCCTGTGTCGTCACACAGATCAAAACAACTGAAAAAGACGGTTATGACGCTTTGCAGCTGGGTTTCGGCGATAAAAAGAGATCCCGCGTCAACAAGCCCATACAGGGCCATCTGAAAAAAAGCGGCCGGGAGACATGCGCCGTTTTAAAAGAATTCAGAGTTGAAAATCCCGGGGACTACAAACTCGGCCAGACCTTGGGGCTGGACGCGTTCAAGGTGGGCGAGTTGGTGAATGTCATCGGGACCAGCAAGGGAAGAGGGTTTTCCGGTGTCATGAAACGGCATGGATTCAGCGGCGGGCGAAAAACCCACGGCAGCAGAAGCCACCGGATTCCCGGCTCCATCGGGTGCAGCGCCTGGCCCGGGAAGGTCATCAAGGGGAAACGGCTTCCCGGTCAATATGGAAACGACCGGAAAACCATCAAAAACCTGGAGGTCGTCGACATCAGGCCGGAAGAGAACCTGATCATGATCAAAGGGGCTGTCCCGGGTTTTAGAACCGGAATCGTCACCATTGAAAAAGGCGGGGCCTCCAAACCTTCCGTCGGATAAAGATCTCGTTTAAAAGACATTAAAAGCGTTTTATTTTAAAATCAAGACTACAGGGAAAAATATGGCTGTCGCAGATGTTCATAACACCGATGGGGAAAAGGTTTCGCAGGTTGAGCTTTCGGATCTGATTTTCAATGTGCCTGTCAAAAAGAGCGTTCTTCATGAAGTCGTCACCATGCAGCTGGCGGGAAAGCGCGCGGGGACGGCGGCGGTGAAAAGGCGCTCCGATGTGAAGGGAAGCGGCGCGAAGCTTTTCAGACAAAAGGGCATGGGAAGGGCCAGGCGGGGAGACATCAAATCTCCTCTTCTGAGAGGCGGGGGGGTGATCTTTGGCCCCAGCCCCAGATCTTACGCCCAGCGGACCCCCAAGAAAGTCAGGGCGCTGGCCATGAAAATGGCCCTGACCTGCAAACTGGAGGAAAAAAAGCTTCTGGTGATCGATCAGATGAAGCTTGATCGGGTGAAGACAAAGGATTTCGCCGACATCCTGGATCGGCTCGGGGCGAAAAATTCCCTGCTGGTTTCAGACGGCCGGGATGAAAAACTCGATCTTTCATCCCGAAATGTTCCAGGGACGAAGGTGATTGAAACCGCCGGGCTCAACGTTTACGATATTTTAAAGTACGACACGTTGATTCTGGTCGAGCCGGCCATCAAACAGATCGAAGGGAGGCTGATCCGATGAACGCCTACGACATTATTAAACGGCCGCTGATCACGGAAAAGTCCAACTTGCAGAAAGAAAAGCACAATCAGTTTGTGTTTGAAGTGAGCCGGGACGCGAACAGGGTCCAGATCAAACAGGCGGTGGAGGAAATTTTCAAGGTCAGCGTGACCGGCGTGAGGACATCCCGGGGAAAGGGAAAGATCAAGCGGCGGGGCCAGATCATGGGCAAACGCAAAGACTGGAAAAAAGCGGTGGTGTCCATCCTGCCCGGCGAGAGAATAGAATTTTTTGAAGGCGTTTAAAAACAAACGATTTCGACGTAAAAAAGGCCGATGCCCAAAAAGGCGGGGCCACGCATAATGGGGACGAAAATGGCGCTGAAAAGAGTAAAACCCACTTCTCCGGGAAGACGTTTTCAGGTGTATTCCACTTTTGAAGAGATCACCCGGACCAAGCCTGAGAAAAGTCTGGTTCGGGCGTTGAGAAAAAAAGGCGGTCGGAATTCAAATGGACGGGTCACCTGCCGGCACCGGGGCGGGGGGCATAAACGAAACTACCGGATCATCGATTTTAAACGGGACAAGACCGGCGTCCCGGCCAAAGTGGCCTCCATTGAATACGATCCCAACCGGAGCGCCAGGATCGCCCTTCTGCATTACGCGGACGGCGAGAAAAGATATATCCTGGCTCCTTTGAAGCTGTCGGTGGGAGACATGGTCATGGCTGGGCCGGAGGCGGACATCAAACCGGGCAATTCCCTTCCTTTGTCCAATATCCCTTTGGGAACCAGCATTCACAATGTTGAGTTGCGTCTGGGCAAGGGGGGGCAGATTGTCAGAAGCGCCGGGACTTTCGCGCAGCTCATGGCCAAGGAAAACAATTACGCCCTGGTGAAGCTCCCCTCGGGCGAGGTGCGAATGGTTCATCTGAAATGCAGCGCCACCATCGGGCAGCTGGGCAATGTCATGCATGAGAATATTTCCCTGGGAAAAGCGGGGCGAAAACGCTGGCTGGGTAGACGCCCCAAGGTCAGGGGCGTGGCCATGAACCCTGTGGACCATCCCATGGGCGGCGGCGAGGGCCGGTCTTCCGGAGGCCGTCATCCATGCAGTCCCTGGGGAAAACCCACCAAGGGATACCGGACAAGAAAAAACAAAAAGACTGAAAAATACATTGTCAAAAGACGCGCTAAGAAATAGCCGACGATTCAGGAGAGTCTATGCCACGTTCGCTGAAAAAAGGTCCTTATGTTGATCCGAAGTTGTTAAAAAAGGTTTTTGCGTCGCAGGAATCCAGCGGCGCCCATGCGATCATCAAAACCTGGTCCAGAAGATCCACAATCATCCCGGAGATGGTGGGGCTCACCCTGGCCGTGCACAATGGGAAAAAATTCATTCCTGTGTTTGTGTCCGAAAATATGGTGGGCCACAAACTGGGTGAATTTTCGCCGACACGGGTGTTTTACGGTCATGCGGGCGACAAAAAAAGCAAATTGAGAAAATAGGCGCTGAAAAAACGAAAGAACGCGCGCGTGAAAATCGAATAAGGAATACAGACCATGGAGTATAAAGCTGTCGGGCGGTATGTGAGGATTTCCGCTCAGAAGGTTCATAGACTTATCGGCGCCGTCAAGGGCCGGCCGGTGGAAAACGGTTTGGATATCCTGTCGTTTATGCCCCAGAAAGCCGCCGGAATCGTTGAAAAGCTGATCCGAAGCGCGGCGGCCAACGCCGACGCCAATCACGGGGCCGATATAGACACCCTTGTGATTAAAAACATCGTGGCGGACCAGGGACCGACGTTGAAACGGTTTAAAGCCAGGGCCCGGGGAAGGGGAACCCGGATATTAAAGCGGACGTCTCATATAACCGTTGTTTTAGCCGATGATTCTACGCAATAAAGGAGGAAGAGCTTGGGTCAGAAAGTAAATCCGATTGGATTAAGGTTGGGGATTGTCAAAACTTGGGAATCCCGATGGTACGCGGGAAACGACTACGCCGATTACATACTGGAAGATTTCAAAATTCGGAATTTTGTCAAAGAGCGTTTCAGCCACGCCGGCATCTCCCGGATTGAAATTGAACGGTCCTCCAAACGCGTCAAACTGATCATTTTCACTTCAAGACCGGGAATTGTGATCGGGAAGAAAGGCTCTGAAATCGCGAAGTTCAAGATAGATATTGAAAAAAAGATCCCCGGCAGGGAAGTGTTCATCGATATCCAGGAGGTCCGGAAACCCGAGATCGACGCCCAGCTCGTGGCGGAAAATGTGGCCACGCAGATGGTGCGGCGGGTGGCCTTCAGACGGGCCATGAAGCGCGCGGTCTCATCGGCCATGAAGTTCGGCGCCAAGGGCGTTAAAATCATATGCTCCGGCCGTCTGGGCGGGGCGGAGATGGCCCGGCGGGAGTGGTACATGGAAGGCCAGGTTCCCCTTCACACCCTTCGGGCGGATATTGATTACGGCTTTTACGAGGCCCGAACCACCTATGGAATCGTCGGGGTGAAGGTGTTTGTTTTCAAAGGCGAGATATTAAAAAAAGATCATGGCAAGGCGGGATAGCTCCGGCTTTGAGTTAAAAAACAGGAGAATGATTCGATGCTCAGCCCCAAAAAAGTCAAGTTTCGCAAGCAGCAGACCGGAAGGATGAAAGGTCTGGCGCGCCGGGGACAAAATTTGAATTTCGGCAAATACGGTTTGCAGGCCATGGAGTGCGGGAGAATCAATTCAAGGCAGATTGAAGCCGCCCGTATCGCCATGACCCGACACGCCAAACGAGGCGGTAAAATATGGATACGGATTTTCCCGGACAAACCCTACACCAAAAAACCGGTTGAAGTTCGAATGGGAAAGGGAAAGGGAGCCCCGGAAGGGTGGGTGGCTGTGGTTCGCCCCGGCAGGATTCTGTATGAAATTGAAGGGGTGGACAAAGACGTCGCCAAGGAGGCCATGCGCCTTGCCTCGCACAAGCTTTCCGTGAAAACCAAGTTTGTGGAAAGGAGCGATCTGTCATGAAACCGGCTGAAATCAAAGAAATGAGCCCGGAGGAACGGGAAAAAAAAATCCATTCGCTCAAGCAGGAGTTGTTTAACTTGCGCTTTCAACATGAAATCGGGCAGTTGGAAAATCCCAAGCAGATGTCTCATGTCAAGCGCGACATCGCCAGAATAAAAACCATCATAAGGCAAGAATCGTAAACGATTATGGAAAAGCAGCGAACAAAGAGGCAGGTCGTCGGGACGGTTTTGAGCAACAAAATGGACAAAACAGCCATCGTTCTGGTTGAGCGGTTGATGAAACACAAAACCTATCATAAATATGTCAAACGACGGGCCAAATACGCGGCCCATGACGAGAACAACATTTGCGGAATCGGCGATAAAGTTCGGATCACCGAGTCAAGACCCGTCAGCAAAAAGAAAAGATGGCGGGTCAGCGAAATTGTTGAAAAAGCGGTTTGATTCCAGGGGAATATAAAAGATGATCCAGGCAGAGACCAGATTGACCGTCGCGGACAATTCCGGCGCGAAGGTCTTGTATTGCATTAAGGTGCTCGGGGGCTCGAAAAGGCGTTACGCGGGCGTCGGGGATATCATTGTGGTAAGCGTGAAAGAGGCCATTCCCAACGCGAAAGTAAAAAAAGGGGATGTCTTGAAGGCTGTGGTGGTCAGGACCAAAAAAGAGATCAAAAGACCGGACGGCTCATACATACGATTTGACGACAATTCGGCGGTTTTGATCTCGACCGCCAAAGAGCCCATCGGCACGAGAATATTCGGCCCGGTGGCGCGGGAGCTGCGGGCCAAACGGTTCATGAAAATCATTTCCCTGGCCCCGGAGGTTTTATAACGCTTTGCCTGGGCGCGGGGGCCTTCCCCCGTTTGATCCTTTCCCCCGGAGAGAGCCGTGGCCGCGGGCAAATTATTTTTCAGGGCGTTTCATCGCCTTAAGTTTTGGAGAGCCGCTTTATGTTTCACAACAGCACTTATCATATTAAAAAAGACGACAAGGTCAAAATTCTCACCGGCAAGGACAGCGGCAAGATCGGCAAGGTTCTGAAGGTGATCAAAAAAAAGGACAGCGCCCTTGTTGAAAAAATCAATATTGTCAAACGACATTCAAAATCCCGGGCAAAGGACAGGCCAGGGGAAATCGTCGAAATTGAGGCGCCGATCCATTTATCGAATATAATGTTGATGTGCGACAAGTGCATGAAGCCCTCCCGTGTGAAGATGCTGCGCCTGGAGGACGGCAAAAAAAAGAGAGTGTGCAAAAACTGCGATGAGATAATCGACAAATAGGCGTTTCATGCCGGAGGACCGCAATGTCACAACTGAAGTCAAACTACCAAAAAGAAGTCGCCCCCAAACTGACGGAGCGCTTTAACTATCAAAATGTCATGGAGATCCCCAGGCTGGACAAAATCGTGGTGAACATGGGCGTTGGGGAAGCCATCAACAATATCAAAATCCTGGAGTCAGCCGTCAAGGAGCTGAGGCTGATATCGGGACAGAAGCCCGTCATCACCCGGGCCAAAAAATCCATCGCCGCTTTTAAGCTCAGGGAAGGCATGCCCATCGGATGCATGACCACCCTCAGACGCGGGCGCATGTACGACTTTTATTATAAGCTCGTCAATATCGCCCTGCCCCGGGTCCGGGATTTCAGGGGCGTTTCCCCGAAGGGGATGGACGGCAATGGAAACTATTCCTTAGGGATCCGGGAGCATATCATTTTTCCTGAAATCGATTACGATAAAATCGACAAAATCAAGGGCTTGAACATCGCGGTGGTGACAACGGCCGGAAACGATGAAGAGGGAAGAGAGCTTTTGAGGCTTTTGGGAATGCCCTTTAAAAAATAGTTCCGGAAGCAACGCCGGATGTGGACAAAAACGCCTGTTCCGGGCGGCGGAATTCGCCCGGAGGCATGCAAGGAGGTTGATTTGGCAAGAAAAGCTCTTCAGATGAAGGCGATCGGCAAGGCTAAATTTAAAGTCAGAAAGTACAACAGATGCCCCATGTGCGGACGGGCCAGGGGGTATATGAGGAAGTTCGGCATCTGCCGCATCTGTTTCAGGAACTTGGCCTCCAAGGGCCTTTTGCCGGGCGTTCTGAAATCCAGCTGGTAACGGCGGCTTTGGAAACGAGCCGGCGCTTTTCCGGATAACCACACGACACGGAGAAAAAAATGGCGATAAGCGATCCGATTTCCGACATGCTGACCCGAATAAGAAACGCGGCCAAGGCCAAGTATAAAAGCGTGGACATTCCCGGGTCCGTATTAAAAACCTCCCTGGCCAAGACGCTGAAGGATGAGGGTTTTATAAATGATTACAAGTTTTTTGAAGACAATAAACAGGGCGTGTTAAAGATTTATCTGAAATACGGCCCGGACAATGTCAGCGCGATTCGCGGCCTGGAACGCGTCAGCAAACCCAGCCGGCGCGTTTATTTGAAAAGCAGGGACATCACCCCTGTTTTGAATGGATTGGGAATCGCGATTTTGTCCACTTCAAGAGGAATACTGACAGACAAGGCGGCAAGAAACGAAAATCTGGGCGGCGAGATTCTGTGCAACGTCTGGTAGGCCAGGAGCGTTTGCCGCGTCAATAGGAGAGAGATATATGTCCCGGGTAGGCAAAAAACCGATCACGATACCGGCTGACACAACGGTGTCATATCAAGGAAAAACCCTTTCCGTAAAAGGGAAAAGGGGCAAGCTGGAGCGCTTGATCCATCCCGATATCGATATCGCCATTGAGGGCGGGATTCTGAAAGTCCTGGCCACAATGGACGACCGGAAAAATTACGCGCTCCAGGGGCTGACCCGCTCGCTCATCGCGAATATGATCACGGGAGTGACCAGGGGAATGGAGCGCGTTCTGGAGATCAACGGAATCGGATACCGCGCCGCTTTAAGCGGAAACCGCATTGAGTTCAGCCTCGGGTATTCCCATCCTGTTTTTTTTGATCTCCCCGAAGGCGTTTCAGCGTCCATCGATAAAAACAACACCATCACCTTAAGCGGGGCGGACAAGGAAAAAATCGGCCTGGCGGCCGCCGCCATCAGACGCCTGCGGCCTCCCGAGCCCTACAAGGGCAAAGGGATCAAATACGCGGAAGAGCGCATACGCAAAAAAGCGGGCAAGACCGGGACCAAGTAGAACAGGACCACAGTGAAAATAAGGATTTTGGAAAAATGGCTTCACTCAGCAAGAAAAAGACGGCCCGACTGAAAAGAAAAAAAAGAATCAGGAAAAAAGTGAGCGGCACAGCCCAGCGTCCAAGGCTGACGGTGTTCAGAAGCGCCCGGCATATATACGCCCAGGTGATTGACGACACCCAGGGGCGCACCCTGGTTTCGGTTTCCACTCTGGAGAAGGATCTCAAGGCCCAGGTGGAATCAAAGGGCAAAATAGACTCCGCCGTCATGGCGGGGAAAATGATCGGCGAGCGCGCTTTGTCCCAGGGAATCGAGCGCGTGGTGTTTGATCGAAACGGTTTCCGTTACCACGGGAGAGTCAAAGCGATTTCCGACAGCGCGAGGGAAGCCGGCCTGAAGTTTTAAGTATTGGTTTTTTTGATTGGTTTTTTTGTCTTGGTTTTTTATCAAGGAGGGAATATCTTGCGTCACCAGGAGACAGCTGAAGAACAGTTAATAGACAAGGTGGTTCACATCAACAGGGTCGCGAAAGTGGTCAAAGGCGGCCGCCGGTTCAGCTTCAGCGCTATTGTGGTCGTGGGAGACGGCCAGGGAAATGTCGGATACGGATTGGGAAAAGCGGGCGAGGTTCCTGAAGCCATTCGCAAGGGCATGGAAAAAGCCAAGAAGAATATGCTCAGCATTCCCCTGGTCAACGGGACCATCCCCTATACGATCATCGGGCGTTTCGGAGCCGGAAGGGTGCTTTTAAAACCCGCCTCCCAGGGAACCGGACTCATCGCCGGCGGGGCTGTTCGGGCGGTGCTCGAGGCCGCCGGGGTTCAAAATATTTTGACCAAATGCATGGGATCGCACAACCCTCACAATGTCGTCAAAGCCACCATCGCGGGGCTTGGAAGTCTTGAGAGCCGACGGCAGGTCGCCAAAAGGCGGGGGAAACGGATCGAGGACATTTAGTCCGGGCTTTGATTGAAATCCGGCATTTTTATATTATTTGAAGCGCCAAGCGCTTGATGAGGAACGCGTCAATGGATGGGAAACTGGAAATCACACTGGTCAAAAGCATGATCGGCAGACCGGAGAAACATCGCAGGATTTTAAAGGGAATGGGGCTGACGAAAGTGGGCCGCGCCGTTGTCCTGAAAGACACCCCGGCGATACGGGGAATGGCGTTTAAGGTGTCGCACCTTGTAAAGATCAAAGGAGAAAACAATGAAGCTTCATGAATTGTCCCCCCCGAAAGGGTCGCGCAAGGCCAGGAAACGGCTGGGGCGCGGGCCCGGCTCCGGGAAGGGAACCACCGCCGCCCGGGGAGCCAAAGGCCAGAACAGCCGCTCCGGAGGGGGCGTGCGTCCGGGTTTTGAAGGCGGCCAGATGCCCATGCACCGCCGGCTGCCCAAACGGGGTTTCGCCAATATATTCAGGAAAAAAATCCGGATCGTGAACATACGGGATCTGGAGGGATTTGAAAGCGGAAGCGTGGTGGACGAAGCCGCTCTCGTCAAGGCAGGCCTGGTTAAAGGCCGGCGGGACGGAATCAAGCTTCTTTCAGCGGGAGATATCCAGACGCCTCTCACCATCAGACTGAACAGGGTGAGCAAGGCCGCCGCGGAGAAGATCGCGGCCGCCGGCGGAAAAATAGAAGAGGTATAAGAGGCTTGATATGTTGGGAAGCGGCTTTGGCAATATTTTAAGAACATCGGAGCTTAAAAAAAGAATATTGTTCACCCTGGCTCTGCTGGTGGTGTACCGGGTGGGGGTTCATGTTCCGGTCCCCGGAATCGACAGCCTGGCCCTGGCGGAAATATTCGCGCGGGCAAAAGGGACCATCCTGGGCATTTTTAATATGTTTTCAGGCGGCGCCCTGGAAAGGCTTTCGGTGTTCGCGCTGGGAATTATGCCGTATATCAGCGCTTCCATTATCCTTCAGCTTCTCACTGTGGTGGTCCCCCACCTGGAGCGTTTGAAAAAAGAGGGGGAGCAGGGGCGGAAAAAGATCACCCAGTACACCCGCTACGGCACGGTGGGACTCAGTCTGATCCAGGGCTTCGCCATCGCGGTGGGCCTTGAAAAAATGGGCGCCGTGTTGAACCCGGGATGGGAGTTTCGACTGATGACGGTCATCACCCTCACATCGGGGACGGCGTTTTTGATGTGGCTTGGAGAGCAGATAACCGAGCGGGGGATTGGAAACGGCATCTCGCTGATTATCTTCGCGGGAATCGTGGTGAGGATGCCCAGCGCCATCGCCAACACGTACCGGCTCATGACCACGGGGGAAATCGGGATATTTCTGCTTCTCTTCCTGGTCGTTCTCATGCTCCTGGTTCTGGCGCTCATTGTGTTTGTGGAGCAGGGCCAGCGCCGCATCAGCGTGCAGTACGCCAAAAGGGTGGTGGGCCGGAGGATGTACCAGGGGCAAAGCTCTCATCTGCCGCTTAAGGTCAACACATCCGGGGTCATTCCCCCGATTTTCGCCTCGTCCATTATGATGTTTCCGGCCACCATAGCGGGCATCGTGACCATTCCCTGGCTGCAGGGCGTTGTGAATTCCCTGACTCCCGGGAATCTGCTCTATGAGCTTTTGTTTGTGGGGCTGATTTTCTTTTTCTGCTATTTTTACACCGCCGTGACCTTCAATCCGGTGGATGTGGCGGACAATATGCAGAAAAACGGCGGCTACATCCCCGGCATACGCCCGGGAAAACGAACCGCCGAATACATTGACCGGGTGCTCACCCGAATCACCCTCGGGGGGGCGATTTATGTGTCGGCGGTTTGTGTGCTGCCGTCTATTTTGATCACCAAGTTTAATGTGCCGTTTTATTTTGGGGGCACCGCCCTGCTGATTGTGGTGGGCGTGGCCATTGACACCATCGCTCAAATTGAGTCCCATCTGCTGACCCGGCATTATGAAGGTTTCATGAAAAAAGGGGCGGGCCGGATCAAAGGGCGTTAGCCGTCCGCTTCAAAACCAAAACCCGTCAGCGGTTTTTTTAAAGAGACAAAGACAGGAGATATTTATGCCGAAGGAAGAGCCCATCGTTGTGGAGGGCAGTGTGGTGGAGACTCTCCCCAACGCCATGTTTAAGGTGGAGCTGGAGAATAAACATATGGTTCTGGCGCATATTTCCGGAAAAATGCGCATGCACTTTATCAAGATATTGCCGGGAGACAAAGTCACGGTTGAGCTTTCCCCGTATGATCTGACAAGGGGAAGAATCACATACAGATCCAAAAAATAATCTCGCCCCATGCTGTCTTTTAATCAAGGACGGGCCATGGGCATGAATTGAGGAGCGGTAAAATGAAGGTCAGGGCATCGGTGAAAAAGATTTGCGCCAAGTGCAAAATCGTTCGCAGAAAAGGAAATGTCTGTGTGATTTGCGAAAACAAACGTCATAAACAGCGTCAGGGATAGAGGAGGACAGACTTTGGCACGAATTGCGGGCGTTGATTTACCACGGAAGAAACGGATTGAGATCGGCTTGACGTATATCTATGGAATCGGTCGAACCAAATCCCGGCTGATCCTTTCCAGGCTCGGGATTGATTTCGACAAAAAGACGGATGATCTGTCGGAGTCCGAAACCAATGATATCCGGAAACTGATTGACAGGGAGCACAAGGTTGAGGGCGAGCTTCGGACCGAGGTTTCCTTAAATATCAAGCGATTGATGGAGCTTGGGGCTTACAGGGGGCTTCGCCATCGGAAATCTCTTCCCGTTCGCGGGCAGAGAACCAGCACCAACGCCCGGACGAGAAAAGGCCCGAAGCGCTCGGCGGTTAAGAAAAAGGGCGGCGTGAAGAAAAAATAGCGTTCAAAAACCATCACCCATTATTAGAGGCGCATATATAAATGGCGAAAAAGACTCGCGTTAAAAGAAAAGAAAAGAAAAATATTTTAAACGGCGTGGCGCACATCCAGTCCACTTTTAACAATACCATCGTGACCATTTCCGATCCCATGGGCAATGTGGTGGCTTGGTCCAGCTCCGGAGCCCAGGGTTTCAAGGGGTCCAGGAAAAGCACTCCCTTCGCGGCCCAGCTGGTGGCGGAGGACGCCGCTAAGAAAGCCATGGATCATGGGATGAGAAATGTGGAAGTGTACGTGAAAGGACCGGGAGCCGGCAGGGAATCGGCCCTGCGTTCGCTGCAGGCCGCCGGCTTCAACGTGGCGCTGATCAAAGATGTGACCCCCATTCCGCACAACGGGTGCCGTCCCCCTAAGCGGCGAAGAGTTTAGACAAAATATTTTTCAAAGAATTTTCCCGTATAAAAATCAGGATCGCATATGGCGCATATCAAACAGGCGTTGCCTCGGATCAAGCGCGCATGCGAAATATGCGAAAAGATTTTTTATTCCCGATTTCTTTTTGAACCATCAATTTGGCGCGCAAGGAGGACAATTTGGCTCGATACACAGGCTCGGTTTGCAGAATATGCCGCCGTGAAAATTTGAAATTATTTCTTAAAGGCGACCGTTGCTATTCGGACAAGTGCGCTTTTGACCGGCGCGGCTATCCCCCGGGACAGCATGGGCAAAGACGCGGAAGGAAAGTGTCCGACTACGGCATCCAGCTCAGGGAAAAACAGAAAATCAAACGGATGTACGGTCTTTCTGAAAAGCAGTTCAGATTGTTTTTCAAAAAGGCGGATCGTATGCAAGGCATCACCGGGAGCAACCTCCTGGTTCTGCTTGAGCGCCGACTGGACAATGTGGTATATCGGATGGGATTTGTGGATTCAAGAAACCAGGGTCGCCACTATGTCCGTCACAATCACTTCACCGTCAACGGCAAAAAAGTCAATATCCCCTCGTATCTGGTCAAAAAGGGAGACACCGTTGAGGTGCGGGAAAAAAGCCGAAAAATAGACTCCATCTCCAACGCCCTGGACGGCGTGGTCAGACGGGGCGTGCCCCAGTGGCTTGAGCTGGAAAAAGACGACTTTAAAGGAGTGGTCAAAATTTTTCCGGTTCGCGAGGACATGACCATGCCCATGCAGGAACAGCTGGTGGTGGAGCTTTATTCAAAATAAAACGGCCGAAGAGGTTCCGGCGCCTTTAAGATTTCCTGATCTTTGCGAACGGATCAAATCGGAGAGACAATAAAATGTCATCAAATGAGTCCATGTATATCAACTGGCAAGAGATGATCAAGCCGGAAAAAGTGGTGGTCATAAGCAAACCCGACTACGGCAAGTTTGTGTGCGAGCCCCTTGAGAGGGGGTTCGGCATCACCATTGGAAATTCTTTAAGAAGAATTATTTTGTCATCGCTGTACGGGGCCGCCATCGTATCGGTGAAGTTTGACCACGCGCTTCACGAATTCACCTCCATAGAAGGTGTTTTGGAGGATGTCTCGGAAATTATTTTAAACTTGAAAGAGGTCCGTTTCTCCTTAGACGGCGTTGAGCCGGCGGTGGTCCGCATTGAGAAAACCGGCAAGGGTTTTGTGACCGCCGCCGATATCGTCAGCGAGGACGGGAGATGCCGGCCCCTGAATCCGGACCTGCGCATCGCCACCCTGTCCGAGGGCGCGACCCTG
This sequence comes from Candidatus Desulfarcum epimagneticum, assembly GCA_900659855.1. Classification (NCBI taxonomy): domain Bacteria; kingdom Pseudomonadati; phylum Thermodesulfobacteriota; class Desulfobacteria; order Desulfobacterales; family Desulfobacteraceae; genus Candidatus Desulfarcum; species Candidatus Desulfarcum epimagneticum. Next base: position 54,063 of record CAACVI010000045.1, on the reverse strand, counting down.
TCCCTTTCCATGAATGTCAAAATGGGCCGGGGGTACTCCCTTTCCGAAGCCAACAAGGATGAGGACGCGCCCATCGGGACCATTCCCATTGACGCGGTTTTTTCGCCCATCAAGCGGGTGAACTATGTGGTCAGCAACGCCCGGGTGGGGCAAAAAACCGATTATGACAAGCTGACCATGGAAGTCTGGACAGACGGAAGCGTTTCCCCGGAAGACGCCGTGGCCTACGCCGCCAAGATCGCCAAAGAGCAGATGACGGTGTTCATCAATTTCGACGAAGAGTCCGAGCCCGAGGTCGAGGTGGAAAAGGATGAGCCCCGGAAAAAAGAGGTCAACCCCAACCTTTACAAAAGCGTGGAGGAGCTGGAGCTTTCGGTGAGAAGCGCCAACTGCCTGAAAAACGCCAATATATTCAAGATTTATCAGCTGGTCCAGAAAACCGAGGCCGATATGCTGAAGACCAAGAATTTCGGAAGAAAGTCTTTGAACGAAATCAAACAGGTTCTGGAGGAAATGGATCTTCATCTCGGCCAGAAATTGGACGGATTTGTCTTTTCCGATGAACAAGACCTTGAGCAAGGAGAATAATCGACTCTATGAGACATCGAAAATCCGGTTTAAAATTAAACAGAACAAGCAGCCACAGGGCGGCGATGTTCAGGAATATGGCCACCTCTTTTTTTAAACACGAGCGCATTCGCACCACCGACGCCAAGGCCAAAGAACTCAGGAAACTGGTGGAGCGTCTGATCACCCTGGCCAAGCGGGGCGACCTTCACGCCAGGCGCCAGGCCCTTTCCATCCTGCGGGAGAAAGCGGTGGCCCACAAGCTCTTTGACGAGATCGGCGCCCGGTTCAAGGATATTCCCGGGGGATACACCCGGATCATCAAACTGGGAAAACGAAAGGGCGACGCCGCCTCGCTGTCTTTGATTGAGCTGGTGGATGAAAAAAACCGGCGAAAAAAGAAAAAAAGGAAGGCCCCCGCGCAGCCCGCGAAACCCGAGGCCCCGGCTCAGGCGGCCCCTGAAAAGGTCGAGGAGGCCCCGGCCCCGGATTCCCCGGAAGATTCCCTGGACGCGTCCGGATCCGATGAATCCGCCGGAGCCGACGCGCCGGACGGGGAAAAAGAAAAGGACGCCGTTTCAGAGCCGGAAAAAGACCCGGCCGGGACCCAGTCCTGAGACCGTTTTCATTTTTTCGACCCATAAAAAAAATCCCTGTCTTGCCAAGGCCGGGATTTTTTTGTTAAAGTAAGGGCTCAGTCAAAAATAACTGATTTTTGAGCGAGCCCTAAACGCAAACGGCCGTCTTTCTCCCGCTCCAGGGTTGCGGAGGCCGGGCCGTTCGGAGATATTCACTGTGGGAAGACGCGAGCGGGAGGCGGGCCGGGATCCATGGGCGAATGTGGAGGATGAGATCAAAGAGCCCGCCATGTACAAGGTTTTCCTCCACAATGACCATTACACCGCCATGGATTTTGTGGTGGACATTTTGATGTCGGTTTTCGGAAAGCCTTTTGAGGAGGCGTCCCGGATCATGCTCCTGGTTCACCAGGAGGGTCTGGGGCTGTGCGGGGTTTACCCCCATGACATCGCCTCCACCAAAGTGGACCGGGTCCATTACCTGGCCCGGAAAAACGGCTTTCCCCTGAAATGCTCCATGGAGAGAGAATAAAACCGTGATCAGCAGACCATTAAGCGAAGCCCTTGGCCACGCGGTTGAGGAGGCCCGGAAAAGGCGCCACGAATATGTGAATGTGGAGCATATTTTCTACGCCATTCTCCATGACCCGTCGGGCGTCGAAATCATCGAGGCCTGCGGCGGCGACGTGGAGAGCCTTAAGCGGGCGCTGGAGGATTTTTTTGACCGGCGCCTGGACCGAATCCCGGAGGGAGAAGAGCATTCGTTTCGCCAGACCAACGGATTCAGGCGGGTGATTCAGCGCGCTGTGGAGCAGGTCCGCTCCGCTCAAAAATCCGAAGTGGAGGTCAGCGACGCGCTGGCCTCCATCCTGCTGGAGCGGGAGTCTCATTCGGTGTATTTCCTCAACCAGGAGGGTATCACCCGGATGGATGTGCTGGATTACATCTCCTCCGCCGCCTGGGGCGCTCATTTTGAAAACCGCCGCAGGGCGTTAAACGCGCCGCCGGGCCGGACGTCTTCCCCGGGCCGAAGACCGGGATCGAAAAACAGCCGGGGAGATTTCCTGGCGGATTTCGCCACAGAGCTGGTGGAGAAAGCCGCCGCCGGGGAGCTGGATCCGGTCATCGGCCGGGAGGCGGAGCTGAGGCGAACCATCCACGCCCTTTGCCGGCGACGAAAAAACAACCCCATCTATGTGGGCGATCCCGGGGTGGGCAAAACCGCCCTGGCCGAGGGCCTGGCCGGCATGGCCGCCCGCGGAGACCTTCCCGGCCCTCTTTCCGGAATCAAGATTTACTCCCTGGATGTGGGGGGGCTGGTGGCCGGAACCCGTTTCAGGGGAGATTTCGAAAAACGTTTAAAGGGCGTGATCTCCCAGCTGGAAGGGGAGAAAAACGCCATTTTGTTCATTGATGAGATCCATTCCATCGTGGGGGCCGGGGCCGTCAGCGGCGGGTCCCTGGACGCCTCCAATATCTTAAAACCCGCCATCGCCTCGGGTCGCCTGAGATGCGTCGGCTCCACCACCTATGAGGAATACAAAAACCACTTTGAAAAGGACCGGGCGCTGGCCCGGCGCTTTGAAAAAATTGAGATTTCAGAGCCCTCGGTTTCAGACGCTTATCGGATTTTAAAGGGACTCCGGTCCCGTTACGAGGCCCATCACAAAATTCAATACACCGACGCCTCCCTCAAGGCCGCCGCCGAGCTTTCGGCCAAACACATCAATGACCGCTATCTTCCGGACAAGGCCATCGACGTCATTGACGAAGCCGGGGCGCGGGTCCGGATTTCCAAGCCCCATCGAAAAAAAATTCACCCCTCGGACGTGGAGAAAACAGTGGCGCTCATGGCCCGAATCCCGGCCATTACCGTTTCGTCGTCCGACCGGAAAATCCTGGAAACCCTGGAGGAGCGCCTCAAGGGCGTGGTGTTCGGTCAGAACAAGGCCATTGAGTCCCTGGTCATGGCCATCAAGCGTTCCAGGGCCGGGCTGGAGGCGCCGGACAAGCCCGTGGGCTCCTTCCTTTTCACCGGCCCCACCGGGGTGGGCAAAACCGAAGTGGCCACAAGGCTGGCCGGGCTTCTCGGGGCCCCCCTGATTCGTTTCGACATGAGCGAATACATGGAAAAGCACGCGGTGGCCCGGCTCATCGGGGCCCCCCCGGGCTACGTGGGATTTGACCAGGGCGGGCTTTTGACCGACGGCGTGAGGAAAAGCCCCCACGCCGTTTTGCTTCTGGATGAAATTGAAAAGGCCCACCCGGACCTGTTCAATATTCTTCTCCAGGTCTTTGACCACGCCACCCTCACGGACAACAACGGGAAAAAGGCCGACTTCAGAAAAACCCTGGTCATCATGACCTCCAACGCCGGGTCCAGGGAGATGACCCGGCCGTCCATGGGATTCGGCTCCAACTCCTACGATCCTGAATTCAAAGGAAAAAAAGAAGTCGAGAAGATTTTCAGCCCGGAGTTCAGAAACCGTCTGGACACGGTGGTCTCCTTCAACCCCCTGACCGGGGCCGTTATGGAGCGGATTGTGGACAAATTCATCGACGAGTTAAACGCCCAGCTCGCCAAGAAAAAAATTGTGTTAAAAACCACCCCGGCGGCCCGGAAATGGCTGGCGAAAAAGGGATACGATCCCGTGTACGGGGCCAGACCCCTGGCCCGGGAGATTCAGCGCCACATCAAAGACCCGCTGGCCGATGACATGCTGTTCGGGGATTTAAAAAAAGGGGGAAACGTGACCGTGGACTGCCAAAATGACAAACTGGTCCCGGCCATTGACGATCAGACGTAATGCCGGTTTTTCGTCTGCCCGCCGAGCCGGTTTTTCCCCCGGCCGAGCTGGCCCGGGAAGACGGGCTTCTGGCCGTGGGCGGGGACCTTTCCCCCGAACGCCTGATTATGGCGTATCGAATGGGGATATTCCCCTGGTTTTCGGAAGGGCAGCCCATTTTGTGGTGGTCCCCCGATCCACGGATGGCGCTGGAGCCGTCGGGGCTGGCCGTGTCCCGGCGTTTGAAACGGACCCTTAAAAAAAAGGCGTTTCAGATCACGGTGGACACCGCCTTTGACCGGGTCGTGGAAGCCTGCGCCGGCCCCCGGTCCGGGGAAAGACACGGAACCTGGATCACGCCGGAAATGATCCGGGCTTACGGCCGCCTGAGCCGGGAAGGATACGCCCATTCCTTCGAGGCCTGGCATGAGGGCGAGCTGGCCGGGGGGCTTTACGGCGTGTGCCTGGGAGGGGTTTTTTTCGGCGAATCCATGTTCCATCGGGTTCCCGACGCCTCAAAGGCCGCCCTGGCGGCGCTGGCGGATTATGCCCGGCGTCATGATTTTGACATGATCGACTGCCAGACGCCCACCGGACATCTGGCCCGCATGGGGGCCGGGGAAATTTCCCGGGGGGTTTTCTTAGAAAGGCTTGAGCGATCTCTTTTAAAAAAAACCCCGAGGGGCCGCTGGACCATGGGTCCCATGGAAACATGAACGCCCAGCCTGAGGGTTGGCTCAAAGATAACCCGTTTTTGAGCGAGCCCTGGGAAAAGGAGGTTTGACATGGAAAAAGACTGTCTGTTCTGCAAAATCGTCAATGGGGAAATCCCCGGGGATTTTTTGTTTGAGGACGATGATCTCATCGTGATCCGGGACATCAACCCCCAGGCCCCGACCCATCTTCTGCTGATTCCCAAAAAACACATCCGGGGAATCAACGACATGACCGACGCGGACATGGCCGTCCTGCCCGGAATGATCCGGGCGGCCCAGCGCATGGCCAAACAGGAAAAGGTGGATCAGTCCGGCTACAAGCTTTTATTTAATGTGGAAAAGGGCGGCGGACAGGTGATCTTTCATTTGCACATGCATCTCATCGGGGGGTGGAAATAAAACAGATATGGGCCAGGAATACTACATACTGACCCTGGGATACATCCTGGGGTTTTACATGGCGTGGAACATCGGCGCCAACGATGTGGCCAACTCCATGGCCTCGGCCGTGGGGGCCAAAGCCATCACCCTGAAGCAGGCGGTCTTCATCGCCGGCATTCTCAACATCGCGGGCGCGGTGTTCATCGGCTCCCATGTCACCAACACCATTCGGAAAGGCATCATCTCCACCCATGTCATGTCCGACCCCCATGTGGCCCTGATCGGGGCGTTTTCCGCCCTTCTGGCGGCGGCGCTGTGGGTCAGCTTCGCCACCTGGAAATCCCTGCCCGTGTCCACCACCCACTCCATTGTGGGGGCCATGATCGGGTTCGGACTGGTGGCCGGGGGATTTTCCGTGATCAACTGGGGAAAGCTCATGGCGGTGGTGGCCAGCTGGGTGATCTCCCCGGTGTTTTCCCTGGTCATCGCCTACGCCATGTTCAAGACCATCGTCAAAACGATTCTTTCCCGAAAAGACCCACTGGGGTCCGCTTTAAGGGCGTCCCCTGTTTTCATCGGCGTGGCCGTGTTTATTATCGCCATGTCCTTTATTTTTAAAACGCCCTTCGGCAAAAGCCTGTCCGTGTCCATGGGCCTTGCCGCCCTGATTTCTTTTTTCATCGCCCTGGCGGTTTCCGCTGTTTGCCGGGCGCTCATCAAACGGTTTGTCGCCAGAAAGCCCCGGGGGGTGGAGGACATATTCAAGCGGATTCAGATCGGCACCTCCTGCTATGTGGCGCTGGCCCAGGGGGCCAATGACGTGGCCAACGCCATCGGGCCCCTGGCCGTGATCTACTTCCTGGTGAAAACAGGGGGGGTGGGCGACAAGGTGCCCATGCCCGCGTTTCTTCTGCTGTTCGGGGGCGTGGGGATCGCGTGCGGCGTGGCCATGGCCGGCTCCAGGGTCATGGACACCATCGGCTCAAAGATCACCACCCTGACCAACACCCGGGGATTTTCAGTGGACTTCGCGGCGGCCTCCACTGTGCTGATCGCCTCCAAACTGGGCCTGCCGGTCTCCACCACCCACGCCGCCGTGGGGGGCGTTCTGGGCGTGGGCCTCGCAAGGGGAATAGAGGCGGTTGATTTTTCCCTGATTTTCAAGATTATACTGTACTGGGTTCTCACGGTGCCGGCCGCCGCCATCACCAGCATCGTGATTTTTAAAATACTGGAACTGATTTTTTAAACCAACAAAGAAGGGGGTCGCGACATGAGAGCGCCGTTTCTATCCTTATTCATGACTTCGCCTTTTGACGGAATGCAGGAGCATGCCGAAAAAGTCAAAGAGTGCACATGGGCTTTCCGGAAGGCCATTGAGTGTTATGTGGCGAGCGACAGGACCGCCTGCGACAATTTCAGGCAGGAGATCATTGAAATTGAGCGAGAGGCCGACAAGATCAAAAGACGCATCCGGGGCCATATTCCCAAGGGCGCCATCATGCCGGTGGACAAATTCCAGCTTTTCAGATATTTGAAAGAGCAGGACAGCGTCATCGACTCGGTGGAAGACGCCCTGGAGTGGATTTCATACCGGCATGAGAGAGAAATTCCCGAAGACATCCAGAAAAGGCTGTTCAATCTGGTGGGGTCCGTCATAGAGGTCATCGAATATCTGCCTTTGATGATGTCTGAAACCAAAAAATATTTTGAAAATTTTTCAAACGACACCCGGGACGCCATCAAGGACATGATCCGGGACATCCGGGGAAAGGAGCGCGAGGCCGACAAGGCGGAGTACTCTTTAAAAAGAAAGGCGTTTGAGGTCTCCATCGATCCCGTCACCCTGTTTCACTGCGTCCGGCTGGCCGAAATCATCGGCTCCATCGCGGACCACGCCGAAAACGCCGCCGACATGATACGCGCCATGCTGGCCCGGTGACCCTGAAACGCCCTTTTCCCCCCGCGTCCGCGTCCGTTTCCCCGGCCGGGAACGCGGCAATGACGCCCCGTCGCGTTTGACATCCCGGCCTTTTGCTGGTATATTAACCACCATCGAAAAAAACTCGCGTGTATTTTCCGATGGGGGTTAAAAAACTCGTGTATCTGCCTCGCTACATTGAAAAAAATATTGTCGATGATCTCAAACGGAAAATGGTCTTTGTGAGCGGCCCCCGGCAGGCCGGCAAAACCACTGTGGCCAGGCGTCTGTGCGAAGCGGCGGGATGCGATATCAAAAAACGCTATATGAACTGGGACGCGCCGGACGACAGGGAAAAAATTATACTGGAGACATTTCCCGCCGGGACCGGTTATCTGGCCCTGGATGAGATTCATAAATATTCCAGGTGGCGCCAGGTCGTGAAAGGTCTGTACGACAAGCGGGGAGACGAGCTGGATATTCTTGTGACCGGCAGCGCCCGGCTGGATTATTATCGCCGGGGAGGGGATTCCCTCCAGGGACGATATTTTTTTTACCGGCTTTTTCCCCTGACGTATGGAGAATTTCATTCCCCGCCTTCCTCTCTGCTCGATGATCTTATGCATTATGGGGGATTTCCCGAGCCTTTCGTCATTCAGTCCGAAAAAGAAACCCGGAGATGGTCCCAGGACTACCGTTCCCGCGTGGTCCGGGAAGATTTGACGGACCTTGAAAATATTAAAGACGTCAGTCTGGTGGAAAGGCTTTCCATCCGTCTGCCGGCTCTCGTGGGATCCCCGCTTTCCATCAACTCGCTGAGAGAAGATTTGCAGGTTTCCCATCAAAGCGTCTCCCGCTGGCTGATCATGCTGGAAAATTTGTATTTTATTTTCAGGGTGTATCCCTTTGGCGCGCCGAGGATCAGGGCGGTGAAAAAGGAGGCCAAACATTATCATTCCGACTGGACGGCTGTCAGGGAAAAAGGCCCGCGATTTGAAAATGTGGTGGCCTGTCATCTTTTGAAATGGACCTGTTTTATCCGGGACACGGAAGGCCGAAACATGGAGCTTCGCTATTTCAGGGACGTGGACAAAAGAGAAGTGGATTTTGTCATCTGCGAAGACGAAAAACCCATTCATTTTGTGGAATGCAAATCCAGGGACAAAAAACCGTCCAGGGCCCTTGTGTATTTAAAGCAAAAATTTCCCGCCGTCAAAGCGACCCAGGTTCTTTTGTCAAAAGATATCGATGTCAAAACCAGGGACGATATCCGGGTATGCTCGGCCCATTTGTTTTTGTCGGAGTTTGTGTGAAAAGGGAGAAGGGAAGAGGCAGTGGAAAACAGAATGAAAAACACATCTGATATCAAAAAAGGAAATGGAGAAAAACCGTGAATGGTTTAGGCGAAAATTATATCAGAGAACGGGTCGCCGATTCAGGGGTGATATACAAAAGAGGGGTCCGGATATACGAACACGGCGCGTTTTTATGTGTGGAGCACGATCTCAACAAAAAAAAATTCACCTACGAGGTGGATGGAAACTACGGGGACTATGTCATCCGGGCCTCTATTTTAAAAGACGGGGTCTTAAGCGATTGCTCCTGTCCGTACCCGGGAGAAGGGTGCAAGCATAAAGTGGCGGTTTTTCTGGACATCACGGACAAACTGGTGTCGCGAAACATGCGGCGCGAAAAAAAAGAATCCGCCTGCGAGGCGGATCCCGATTCTTCGCGGGGCGGTTTTCTTTCCTTTGAGGAGATCAGGGAGCAGGCCGTGTCCGACAGACGGGACAGGGCGAAAAAAGAGGAGTTTGTCCTGACCCGGGGAGATATGATCAAAGGGGAGCATCTGATCGAAACAAAAAAGGGGGCCCAATATGTGGTCACCCTCTACGACCTGGAAAGGGGCCATTGCTCATGTCCCGACTATATGACCAACAGGCTTGGCATATGCAAACATCTTGTCCATGTGTCCGAGTCTTTTAAAAAAGACAAAAAGGCGGCGCGCCGGGTCAAAGAGGAAAAGTTCCCCTTCATCGACATCCGCTGGGATTCGATCTCCCAGTCTCCCGGACTTTTTATGGAAAAAGATTTTTTACCGGATGAAAGCGCGCGCGGTCTTATGGCGGAGCTGTTCGATGAAAAAGGAACGTTTGCCGGCGAAAAGCTTGAGGATATTTTTCCTTTGATCAGTATGCTCGAGGGGGACAAACGGGCGAGGATTCAGCCGGAAGTTCTGAAAAGGCTTGATGAAAAATTGATGGAAAAAGAGATCGAAGCGTTTGAAAAGGGGCATGTCATCGATTTTTCCAATATCAGAACAAAACTTTACCCGTACCAGGTCGAGGGAGTCAGATTCGGGCTTTACAAAAAAGCGGCGCTGATCGGCGACGAAATGGGCCTTGGGAAAACCCTTCAGGCCATTGTCATCGCGGGGTTGAAAAGGGAGATATTCGGGTTTGAAAAAATCCTGGTGGTGACCCTGGCGTCCCTGAAAGATCAGTGGAGACGCGAAATAGAAAGATTCACGGACGAATCGGCCCTGGTGATCGCCGGAGGGGCCAAAATTCGCCGGGAGATGTACGAAAAAGACGGGTCCTTTTTCAAAATCACCAATTACGAAGCGCTTTTGCGGGACGCTCGGGCGATCTCCCGGCATAAACCCGACCTGGTGATACTGGACGAGGCCCAGCGAATCAAAAATTTCAACACCAAAACCGCCGAGGCCGTCAAATCCATCCCCCGTAAACATGCCCTGGTTCTCACGGGAACCCCCCTTGAAAACAAGCTGGAAGACATCTATTCCATTATGCAGTTCCTGTCCCCGGGGCTGCTTTCCCCGCTGTGGATGTTTGCGGCCGGTCATTTCATGCTTTCCCGGAAAAAAAAGGGACAAATCCTCGGGTATAGAAATTTGGGGCTTTTGAGTGAAAAGATCAAACCGATTGTCATCCGAAGAAAAAAAGAGGATGTTCTCTCCGAGGTTCCCGAAACCGTGGTGAACAATTTTTACCTGGATTTAACCCCCGAACAGTCGAAAATTCACGGGGGTTATATCGCTTCCCTGGTTCCGCTCATCAGAAAAAAATTTTTGACCCCCATGGACATGAGGCGTATACAGGAACTGCTTTTAAAGGCCCGGCAAAGTTGCGACTCCACCTTTTTAATCGACCGGGAAACCCACATTTCCCCAAAGCTGAAAGAGCTTGCCGGGGTGGTGGACGAGTTTGTCATCCAGAACAATCGCAAGGTGGTGATATTCACCGAATGGGTCACCATGCTTTTTTTGATCGCGAAGCAGCTTTCCAAAGCCGGCGTGCCCTTTGTGGAGCTTTCGGGCAGAACGCCTGTGGGAAAACGGCAGGCGCTCATCGATAAATTCTCCAGCGACCCCGCATGCAAGGTCTTTCTTTCCAGCGACGCCGGGGGAACGGGCCTCAATCTCCAGGCCGCCGACTGCGTGATCAACTTTGAGCTTCCCTGGAACCCGGCGAAATTAAGCCAGCGAATCGGCAGGGTCAACCGGATCGGTCAGACAAGCAAGTGCGTCAATGTGGTCAACTTCATATCGAAACACAGCATTGAAGAAAGAATTCTGGCCGGGATCCAGTTGAAACAAGACCTTTTCAAAGGTGTCTTCGAAGACGGCGGCGATGTGGTGGAATTTTCCAGGGAAAAAAAGAACGCCATGCTCAGCCGTCTTCGCGAAATGATGGGAGAGGATACGGAAGACCTCAAAACTCCGCCGCCTGAAGCCCCGGAGATACCGGACGACACCCCCCACTATTTGAACCCCGAGGCGCTGGGCCGGGACAAAGACTTCCCCTATGACAGGGAAGAAACGGATCCATCGGAAACCGACGCCGGAAAGTCCCGAGAATCCGGAGACAAATCCCTGGGAGAGAAAGATTTTTCGATGGCCGGCCAGTCCCCGGAAAAAATAGAAAACGTGCTCAATTCCGGAATGAGCTTTATCGGGGGGCTTCTTGAAATGGCCACCGGAAAGAAAGTGGAGATGGCCCCGAATGAAAAGAAAATGATCAAGGTGGATCAACAGACGGGGGAAGTCACCATGAAATTCAGGCTTCCGGGTTTTTGAAACGCTGAATCGGTTTTGAATGGCTTTATCAAAGTCAAAGACGGAATAAATAAGGTTTGATCCATGAGCCCAAAAGACCATTTCTGGAATATGCCGCCCCATCATGGGCTGGCCCTGACCCTGGCCAGGCGTCATCTGGCTGAGTTTGTCTGCGACGCGGTCAATCTCGAAGGCATTCCCCTGACACTTCCGGAGGTTCAGACATTGCTGGATGGCGTGACCGTCGGGGGCCATAAACTGTCGGATCAGCGGATCGCGCTGAGCCAGGGCGATGCATGGCGGGCTTTGTTTGAATGGATTGAGGCAGGCGAATTCGATGTGTCCGCAAAGACCGCCCGCTCGCTTCATTCAATCGCCGGAAAAGAGGAGGCCCTGGAGTGGGGGCATTTTCGCTCCGGAGCTGTGACCATCGCCGGAACCCGCTTCATTCCTCCAAAGGCCGGCTCCCTGCCCCGTTTGTTTGAGGAAATGATCCATGATTTTAATGAAATAAAAGACATATACGACGGGGCGATTCATCTGTTTCTGACCATGGCGAGGTCCCAGTTTTTTTATGATGTGAACAAACGAATGGGGCGCTTTATGATGAACGGCGCGCTTTTAAGTCATGGTTATCCGGCGATCAATGTGCCGGCAAAGCGACAGCTGGAGTTCAATCAATTGATGCTGGGGTTCTACGATTCGAATGATCCCTCTCCCATGAATCGCTTTTTGCGCTCATGTCTGGATCCACGCGCGGTTCAAATCATGAAAGAGGGCGCTTCGGCCCCCTCCCGGCCGGAGTGACGGGCTTTGACCGGGTGAATGGAATGGAAAAACAAGAATGAAAAAATGGCGATCGCTTTTGCTTGTGTTCATTGTTTCGGCGCATGCGGTTCTGACGCTGGCCGGGGCATTTTTCCTGGCGCATCCCAATGTGTTCAAGGTGTTTAAAGATTACGGTCTGCCCGAAGACCACGGTCTGTCGGCCGAAACCATTCACACAAAAGCGGGCGAGGCATGGCTGATTCGGAACCCGGCCGCCTCCAGAGTGGTTCTTTTATGCCACGGCCGCTCCAGAAACCGCTCCTACATGCTTCCGCTGGCCCGGGCGCTGGCCGGGGATTTCAATGTGGCGCTGTTTGATTTCAGGAGCCACGGCCGGCATCCCTTTGGCGCGTGCGCGATCGGCCTGAAAGAGTCGGAGGATGTGGGCCATATGCTGGACGCCCTGGAACAGGAGGGATTTTCCGATATTGTGGTGTACGGCGCCTCAATGGGCGGCGCCGCGGCGGCGTTTGAGCTGGCGGCCCATCCCCGGGCGTCTGTGTCGGGGCTTGTTTTAAACGGGGTTTTCGCGGATCTGCGCGCGCTTCTGGAAAAAAGGCTCCGCCAATCCGTCATTCCCCCCTATCTTTCCGGATTGATCATTCGCCTTGGGGGCGCTTGGGCCGGCTTTGTCCCGGAAGAGGTCCGGCCGGCCGACGCCATTGAGCGCGTCTCCCTGCCGGTTTTGACGCTTCAGGCCCGGGAAGACGAGCTGGTTCCCGCATCCTCAGGGAAAATTTTATCCGACCATGCCGGGGGCCCGTCGCGGCTTTGCATGTATGACGGGACCCATGACATGGCGAAAAACGAGGCGGTGGAAAGGATGACCCGGTCCTTTGCCAGGACATTGGCTTTGGAATGTCCGGATGAGATTGAGGATCGTTGATTTTTTTCTCTTTTGGGACTATGATGCGCGGAGAGGAAACGGGAATGAAAATGTGCCATGAAGAAAATGTGCTGGAGGAGTTGCTTCGGCTCCTGAAACTGGAAAAGATTGAAAAAAATATTTTCAGGGGCCAGAGCCAGGACCTGGGTTTCGGCAATGTGTACGGGGGCCAGGTGATCGGCCAGGCGCTGTCCGCCGCCTCGGGAACGGCGCCGGCTGAATTCCAGGCCCACAGCCTTCACGGGTATTTCATGCTGCCCGGCGACGCCTCCAAACCCATTGTTTATACGGTGGACTGCATCCGCGACGGGAGGAGCTTTGTCACCCGCCGGGTGGTGGCGGTTCAAAACGGCCGCGCCATTTTTTCCATGGGCGCCTCTTTTCATAAAAATGAGCCGGGTTATGACCACCACCGCGACATGCCGGATGTCCTGGGACCGGAGGGAGTGGAAAGCGATCTGGAAATGGCCGAACGCCTTTCGGACCAGATTCCGCCGGAGAGGATTGAGACATTTTTGTGCAAAAAACCCATTGAGATCCGGGTGGTCAACCCCATCAATCCCTTTTCCCCCAAACCCATGCCGCCGGAAAAATATGTCTGGTTCCGGGCCATTGACAAGATCCCGGATGACGCCGCCATCCACCGATACATGCTGGCCTACGCCTCTGATTTTCACCTGGTGGGAACGGCCCTGTATCCCCACGGCAAAACCTTCTGGTCCCGGGACATGCAGGTGGCCAGCCTGGACCATTCCATGTGGTTTCACCGGGATTTTCGCATGGACGACTGGCTTCTTTACGCCATGAAAAGCCCCAGCGCGGCCCGGGGAAGGGGGTTGAATATCGGCTCGGTGTACACGCGAAAGGGGGTTTTGGCGGCCACTGTGGCGCAGGAGGGGCTTTTGCGGAGAACTCTTCCACGAATGGGTCAAAAAAACAACCACCACCCTGACAAACTCGTAAAAAGATGAGGCCCAAGATGAAGAAGCCACGGGTGTCCTTTTTCGCCACCTGTCTGATCGACGCCCTTTTTCCCGAGGTGGGAAAACGAGCCGTCCGCCTGCTTGAAACCCTGGGTTGCGACGTTTATTTTAATCCCAGGCAGACCTGCTGCGGCCAGCCCCTTTCCAACGCCGGTTTTCGCGACAAAGCGAAAAATGGCATGCGACATCTCATCTCGGCCCTGCTTGAGGACGATCCCGACCACGTCGTGGCCCCCAGCGGCTCCTGCGTTCTCCAGGTCCGGGAGTATCCTGAATTTTTCAAAAACGATCCCCATTGGGGGCCCATGGCCGAAACCCTGGCGGCCCGGACCTTTGAAATCACGGATTTCATCGTCAATGTCCTGGGAGCGAAAGACTTGGGCGCCCGCCTGGCCGGCAAAGCCGCGTATCACCCGTCCTGCCACATGACCCGGCGCCTTGGGGTGAAAGACCCGCCCCTGGTCCTTTTGAAACATATTCAAGACCTTGAGATCGTCCCCTTTGAGGGGCAGGCGCGCTGCTGCGGTTTCGGCGGGGCCTTTTCCGTCAAGATGGGCGCGTTGAGCGGCGCCATGGCCGGGGAAAAGGCGGACCATCTTTTCAAGGCGGGCGTGGATTATCTCATCGGGGCCGACGCCGGATGCCTGATGAATCTGGAGGGCCGAATCCGGCGCCGGGGATATGACATCAAAGTCCTGCACATTGTCGAGGCCCTTGGGGAAACATAAAACCGAAACATGCGGGACCGGGATGTGACATATGGGCATTCAAACAAGCGATCTTTCTTTAAATGAGCGAGTGGAAAAGAATCTGGCGGACGTCTTTATGCGCGCCTCCATCGCCAGGGCCCAGGACCTGCTGGGCCAAAAACGCGCCGACGCCTTTGAGGAGCTGGGCGATTATGAAATCTGGCGCGAAAACGCGGCCACGGCCCGAAGCCATGTTCTGAAAAACCTGGATGTGTATTTAAGCCGATTCGCCGACCGGGCCGCTGAAAACGGCGCCGGGGTCTTTTTTGCCCGAACCGGCCGGGAGGCCGCGGATCATGCCCTGGAGATTTTCGGGGAAATCGGCGCGAAAAAGATCGTGAAGTCCAAGTCCATGGTCACCGAAGAGATCAACCTCAACGAGTCCCTGGAGGCGGCCGGCCTGGAGGTGGTGGAAACCGACCTGGGCGAATACATTCTTCAGACCGACGATTATGACAAGCCTTCCCACATCGTGGTTCCGGCCCTTCACAAAGACCGGGAGGCGATTCGGAAAATTTTTGCCGAAAAAAAAGGCTATGCCGGGGACAATCAGCCGGAACACATCGCCGCCTTTGTCCGAAAAGAGATTCGGAAGGATTTTTTGACCGCTGACGCGGGCGTCACCGGCTGCAATTTCGGGGTGGCCGAATCCGGGACCGTCACCCTGGTCACCAACGAGGGCAACGGCCGCTTTGTCTCCACCGCGCCCGAAACCCAGATCGTGTTCATGGGCATGGAGCGCGTGGCGGCCTCGTTCGCCGATCTGGACATCCTGCTTACCCTTTTGATCCGAAGCGCCGTGGGCGCCCGGCTGACCTCGTATTTGAGCCTGGCCACCGGCCCCGCGCGTGAAAACGAGACCGACGGCCCCAAACGTCTGGAGATCATCATTGTGGACAACGGACGCTCCGACGTTCTGGCCGGCCCTTTCCGGGAGGTTTTGCGCTGCGTGAGGTGCGGGACATGCATGCTGGCGTGCCCGGTGTACCGCCAAATCGGGGGCCACGGCTACGGGACCCTGTATCCCGGCCCCCTCGGGCTGGCCCTGGCCCCGGCCATGGCCGGGCACGAGGCCTGCCACGATATCGTGAGGCTGTGCTCGCTTTGCGGCGCGTGCGACGATGTGTGCCCGGTGAAAATTCCCCTTTACCGGCTCATCCTGGCGCATCGCCGGGTCATCGCTGAGGAAAAAAAGCTTTCCGGAAAAGGCGAGGCGCTGGCCATGGGGCTTTTCGGCCGTCTTTTCGCCAATCCCGCCCTTTACGACGCCGCGGCGAGGCGGGCGCGTCTGGGCCGTTTTCTTCCCGAAATCGGGCCGCTTAAAAACTGGACCCGGGACCGGGAACTTCCCCGGTTTCCAGAGCAAAGTTTCCGGGCCTGGATGGAAAAACGCTCCCCAAAAGGAGGACGCCCATGACCGCGTCAAAAAAGATCAAGGGAAAAGAAGCCTTCATCGCGCGCGTGTCAAAATGCCTGGGCCGCCGCGCCCTTCCCGAAGCCCCGTCCCTTCGGGCCCTGTTCCGCCACCCGGGCCGGGACTACTTGAAGGACGCCGGCGTGGACGAGATCAAAGACGTGTTTGTCCAAAACGCTGAGGCCGCCGGGACCGCCGTCTATGAATGCGGCCCGGACGACCTGGCCCAAACCCTTGTCCGCGCCGCGGGCGCTTACGGCAAAGGCCCCCTTTTGATGGCCGACGATGATTTTTTGCGGGATCATGGAGCGCCGCAGGCCCTGGGCCGTCATTTTGATCCCGTTGACATATGGGACCGGCGCCGCTCCAGGGAGGAGAATATCGCCCTTGCCGAAAAGGCCCGGGTCGGCGTGGTCAAGGCCGAGATGGCTCTGGCCGAATCCGGGTCGGTCCTTTTGCTCACAGGTCCCGGCCGCGGCCGCTCGGTGTCTCTTTTGCCCCGGCACACGGTGACGGTGGTTGAAAAAACCGACATCCGCCCCCGCCTGACCCAGGCCATGTCTTTTTTAGACGACTCAATCCGCGACTCGCTTCCCTCGGCGGTTTACATCGTGTCCGGCGCCAGCTCCACGGCGGACATTGAGCTGGTCCGGATACAGGGGGTTCATGGGCCGGTGTCGGTTTCATGCGTGATTGCGGGGTGAGATTCGGAATTATGGTTGGGGTTCAAGGTCCATTTGGGGCCATGTGGGGTTTCGTTCCCAACCCAACCTTGTCGCTACAGATATCGGTCCACAAACTCACGTGGTTTTAGAATGCCGACGCCTTTATACCCGGCTAATTTTAATAAATGCTTATCACCGCTTACGATGATGTCGCATTTTCCAGCGATGGCGCATTCGATGAATTTGTCATCGTCAGGGTCTTCGCAGACGGATATGTCGACACCTTCAGTATCAATGAGTTGTCCATGATCGGCAACCCATTCAATAATCGGCGCTGTGTCGATTTGAGGGTATTTATGAGAAAGCTCATCGGCGACTCTTTGGTATTCTGAAAGAATTTTCTCGCACAGCGCGATTTCAAAACGTTTATTCCGCCACTCTTTGAGAATCCGTGACGGCGGGCCACTGAAAAAAATCCCTGATATCAGCACATTTGTATCAAGGATGATTTTCATCCTTTTCGCCCCCTGACTTTCAAAATCGCGTTTTTGATATCAGACTTTTTTATTCCGGCCTGTTTCCCCTTTTCCCTCGCCTCAGCAATAAGGTCATCAAACTCATTAAGCGAAGGCGGCGATATGTTTTTCAGGATGACGACGTCCTTTTCGCCGATTACGACAAATTGAGAACCGACCTTCAAATTTAATTTTTTCCTGATATTTTCAGGGATAACGACTTGTCCTTTTGAGGACATTTTGGTTGTGGAAACATCCGCCATTTTGACCTCCATAAATTTGTTGAATCTTACTGGTAAAAATATATGGTAGCGGCCTGAAAAAATCAAGCGTTTTGATGGGCGCTTTCTGGAAGCGAACCCCATTTATTGTTCTTTCCCTACTTTTTAGGTCAAAATGAATTTCGTGTCCGGCCGCCTATTATTTTCGCGTATCGCTTCATCGCCAAACACATGCCATGTTGGGTTTCGTCCCTCAACCCAACCTTGTCGCTGGATTTCACTTGCCCGTAAACGCGGGTTTTCGTTTTTCCAGAAAGGCCATGACGCCTTCCCGGGCGTCCTCGGTGGCGGCCACTTCGGCGATTTTCCCGGTTTGATTTTCAAACCTCTTTTGCCAAAACCATTTCCCATCCATGAAAAATCAAAAGAAGCTTAAAAATCTTCCTGCCTTTATATTTTTCAGCGAACCTCCCCTCCCCGGCATATTGTTCAAGCTGTTCTTTCGCCTCATCTTCCGCTTTCGCTAAAACGGAGTCCGTCACACCCCCCCGCTTGATGTATTTAATCTCTATAAGGTATCCATAAGGCATTTCAGGATATTTTAGCAAAAAGGGCTCCAGGAAAAAGTCGGAGTATCCCTTGCCGGCCTCATATTCCGTGTGGGGAATGAAAAAATCGTTTATCGAAAGATACGCCAGAAGAAATCCCTGTATGATTTTCTCGCCGCCGAGATAATCCCGCACTGATGTCTGATTTTTTATTTCACGGGAAATGAACCCAAAAACCTCCTTCCACTTCCCGAGCCAGCCCATCTCGCGGACAAGGCCCGCGAATTTCCAGATATTCACCCGGAATATTTCCGCTTCGCTGTAGGCGTCCCTGATATAGCCATACATCAAATGAGAGACCGTCATATTGGGAATGGCGAGAAGCGGCTCTCCATGCTTTGTTCCCCTGAATGTCAACAATCCGAAAAAATAAAGCAAAGAGACAAAATTGTCCGGATTTGTCAACTGCTCCAGGGCAAAAGACTGGTTGATATAGGAAGATATCTTCCCTTCCTCCATGATGGATTTTAACACATCAAAATTTCCGTTCAAACGTTTGTTGACAAACATCAGGTGTTTCAATTTGCCATAGTCGATCTTCACGTTGTCGTCTATGAGATTGTCGGGCAGCGCATTGTCAAGATTGGCCACATTGACAAAATAAAGAGCCATGTCCGTGTTAAAAACCGGCGTCGAAATATTTTTCGCGAAAACATACCCGTTATACCATTTGCGCATAATCTCCATGGATTCATCCACATCAGGCGAAAACTTTCCCGCTTTTTTGTAGTAATCAAGTATTTCCGCGATCTCATTTTCTGAAAATCCGGCCATTTCATTAAACGCGCCGCGCATGCTGATATTGGTCCCTATATTAAAGCCGCTTGTGACATCGTCCATTGTGATGGGAGAAACTCCCGTGATGAAAAGTCGCGAAAGACCCGAGCGCATGGCCGTCCCGGCTTTCAGCTTGCCGAAAAAATGCCGAAAAAATCCCTCCCCGTGTGTGAGGTCGTGATAGGCCTTTTCCCCGGCCGTTGAAAGAATCGTGTTGGCGAAATTATCATATTCATCAATAAGCATATATATATTTAGATTAAGTTCATGGGCGCGCATAAAAACGGCGTCAAGCTTTTCGGAAACAGACGGGATATCCTCCACTTCCGAAAAAAATCTTCCATCCAGGGCGTCTTTATAAACGCGCGTAAAATGTCGGACGGCAAGGGAACAGTATGCCTCAAAGCTTTCTTCGACTTTTCCTATGGCGGGGTTCACCGCGGAAAAATCGAAGCGCAGGATCAAATAAGAATTCCTTTCGGGCGTTGGATTTTGCCCGATGCGCGTCTCTTTGAAATATTCGTCGAACCGGTCTTTCAGATTGATGTCGTAATAGCATTCCAATATGGAAATCCAAAGGGATTTGCCGAATCTGCGGGGACGAATAAAAAAAGTGTATCTATGCTCTTCAAGAAAAGGGATAAAACGGGTTTTATCGACAAAATAATAATTCCCGGTTTGAACCATTTCAAAATCGGATATACCGTACGGAATTCTTTTTATTTTTTGTGCCATCATAATCTCCCGTTTAAACCCGTCCCTATTCAGTTCCCGTAGAAAAACGCCCCCTTTTGCCCAATTTCTGCGTTGGATTAAAATTTTAATCCTCGAAATACTTAATGTATTCATTCGGTTAAAATTTTGATCCGCCTTGAACTTGAACAAAATTGAACGTTTTTCTATAGGAACTATTTACCCGTAAACGAGGGTTTTCGTTTCTCCAGAAAAGCCATGATGCCCTCCCGGGCGTCTTCGGTGGCGGCCACCTCGGCGATTTTCCCGGACAGAAAATCCAGGGCCTTTTCAAAGGGCATGTCCTGCATCTCATAAAACGCCCGCTTGCCGATTTTCATCCCGATGGGGCTTTTGGACGCCAGCTCCTTTAAGAGCGCCTCGGCTTCCACGGCCAGTTTTTGAGGGGGGACGATCCGGGTCACCAGACCCATATCAAGCGCCTGGGCCGCGTCCATTTTTTTGCCCAGAAGCATCATCTCCATGGCCTTTTTCCGGGGCGCGTTCCGGTAGATCAGCGCCCCGATCATCATGGGCCACAGCCCCACGTTGGCCTCGGGCGTCCCGAATTTGGCGGTGTCTTTGGCGATGACGATGTCGCAGGCCAGCATGAGGCCCATGCCCCCGGCCATGCAGTGGCCGTTGACAATGGCCGCCGTGGGCTTGGGAAAGGACACGATTCGTTTCAAAAGGGCGGCGTAGTCCCCAAAGGCTTTTTTCATGTCCCCGCCCGCCGCGCCCGCCAGATCGGCGCCGGAGCAGAATGCCTTTTCCCCGGCCCCGGAGACGGCGACCGCCCGGACGCCGGAATCGGCCTCGGCCTCGTCCAGGCGCCGCATGAAAAGGGAAAGGGTTTCATGGGTCAGGGCGTTTCGCTGGGGCTCCCGGTTGATGACCAGGGAAGCCACTTTGTTTTTGACTGTGTAGAGCAGGGGTTGCGCCTCCATCAGAATTCTCCTTTTTTTTAGTCGTCCTCTTCTTCCCCCGGGCTGAAACGCTCCATAAAACCCGTGTCCATGTCTCCCTGGATGAAAGAGGGATCGTCCATGATTCTGCGATGCAGGGGGATGGTGGTTTTGATCGGGGATATCTGGAATTCATCCAGCGCCCGTCTCATGACCGCGATGGCGTCTTTTCGCCCGGGGCCGAAGGCGATGAGCTTGGCCATGAGGGAGTCGTAAAAGGGCGGCGGCTCATAGCCCTGGTGGATGTGGGTGTCCACCCTCACCCCCGGGCCCCCGGGAATCCGGCATTTTTCGATGACGCCCGGGGAGGGCAGAAAGCCCCGGTCGGGGTCCTCGGCGTTGATCCGGCATTCCATGGCCCATCCCCGAATGGGGACGTCTTTTGAGGAAAACGACAGACGGCCGCCCGAAGACAGCCGGATCTGCTCCTTGACCAGATCCATTCCCGTGACGATTTCGGTGACCGGATGCTCCACCTGGATGCGGGCGTTGATTTCAATGAAGTAAAAGCGCCCGTCCGGGGCCAGCATGAACTCCACGGTTCCGGCGTTGAAGTAGTCCACGGCCGCGGCGGCCCGAACAGCCGCCTCCCCCATTTTTTCGCGGAGGTCCGGGGTCAGGGCCGGGGAGGGGGACTCCTCGATGAGTTTTTGGTAGCGCCGCTGGATGGTGCACTCCCGCTCTCCTAAGTGAACGATATGTCCAAACCGGTCGGCCAGGACCTGGAATTCGATGTGGCGGGGTTTTTCGATGAGTTTTTCGATGTACACCCGGTCGTCGCCGAAGGCGGCCCCGGCCTCGGCCCTGGCGATGGGAAACTCGTCTTGAAGCGCGGCCTCATCCCGGCAGATTCGAATGCCCCGGCCCCCGCCTCCCCCGGAGGATTTGATCAGCGCCGGATAGCCGATTTCCCGGGCCGCGCGGGCCGCCTCCCTCACGTCCGAAACCCCCTCCGGGGGGCCGGGCGTGACCGGAACCCCGGCTTCGGCCATGACTTTTTTGCACGCGATCTTGTCCCCGGCAAGCGCCAGGATGTCAGGGCCCGGGCCGATGAACTCCAGGCCGGCGTCGGCGCATGCCCGGGCGAATTCGGCTTTTTCCGCCAGGTAGCCGTAGCCGGGATGGACGGCGTCGGCGCCGGTTTTTTTCGCGGCGTCGAGAATGGCGTCGGCGTTCAGATAGCTTTTGGCGCTGATGGGGGACCCGACGCAGACGGATTCGCCGGCCAGCCGTCGATGCGGGGAGTTTTCGTCGGCTTCGGAATAGACGGCCGCGCATGGGATTCCCATTTCTTTGCACGCCCGGATGATCCGAAGCGCGATCTCTCCCCGGTTGGCCACGAGAATTTTTTTAAACATAAGTCATTTGCCTCCGTTTTATTCGTTGACGACATCGTAAAAAAATGCGTCACAGCGTTTTTTTGTTCGTTCGGCATACCAGGTATCGCCTCGCTTATTAAAAAAGCGCCACGCCTTGTGGCTTAAATTTTAGCATATAGAATTTTTACGCTGCCGTCTAAGCGCTTTTTACGATTTTATCATCATTCGTTCCAGGAAAAAAGAAACGCCCCGATCGACAGAAAAACCAGGGTCATCGCAACGAGGATTCCCAGCTCCGGAACGATGTGTGAAAACCCGGCGCCGTGGTTCATCACATCCCGGGCCGCGCTCAGCACATGGGTGAGGGGAAAAAGCCGGGAAAAGGCGCGGAGCCACTCCGGCGCCCCGTCCAGGGAAAACCAGACCTCGGACAGAAACATCATGGGCCAGGCGATGAGATTGACCACCCCGTTTGTGAACTCCTCGCTGGTTCCCCGGGCGGCCACGATCAGTCCCACGGACGACAGGCTCATGCTGCCCAGAAGAAACGTGACAAACACCAGCGCCCAGGATCCCCGGACCTGGATGGAAAAAAGACACGCCACGCCCGCGAACATGATGGAAAAGGAAAACATCAGGACAAAAATTCGCGACAGCGTCTGGGCCGCCAGGTATTCAAAGGCGGTCAAAGGCGTGGCCTTGAGGCGTTTCAAGGTCCCGTTTTTCCGGTAGCGCACGGTCACATATCCCACGCCGTAAAGGGCGCTGAACATCATGTTCATGGCCAGGATTCCGGGCAGGAGCCAGTCCAGGTAACGGATTCCGAAGGCCCCGATCTCGTTTTTCACCGCCTGGTCGGGCCCGGGCGGGGACAGGGCGGATACGAGAATTTTCTCCGCCACATATCCCTTGGGGGACGAGTCGTCCACCCAGTAGCGGCGGGGCGGGGGGGCGATTTTTAAAAGCAGGTCGATTTTATGGGTTTTGAGCCGATCCATTCCCTCCTCGAAAGTCGGAAATCCCAAGAATTTCAGATATTTCCCATTTTCCGGATGGCCGGGCCTGAAGCGCTCGGGAAGGTCCGGGATTTCGGCCGTGACCGCGCCCGCAGGGTGGGGAAACACGCCGATTTTATAGCCGGCGACGGATTTTCCCCCAAAGATCAGGCTGAATCCCCCGATGATCAGGAAGGGAAAAATAAAATTCCAGCCCAGGGCGCTGCGGTCCCTGAAATACTCGCAGTTTCGGGATTTGAATATCACCCACAGTCGTTTCAGATTCATATCAGGCTCTTAACTTTCTTCCGGTGAGGTTGAGAAACACATCTTCCAGGTTGGGGGTCCTGACGCTCATCCCGGCCAGATCCACTTCCATGGACAGCAGCTCTTTTAAGCAGGTGTTCATGTCCCGGGCCTCGATTTCAATGAAGCCGTTGTTCCTTCGCCAGGGCATGGACAGGCCGTTTGGGGGAGCCGGAAACGCCCTTTCCGGAATGGAGGCGGTCATGGGGCCGCAATGGGTTTTCACCAGGTCATCCGGCGTTCCCCCGGCGATGATTTCGCCGTGGTCCATGATGGCGATCTCGTCGCAAAGGAGCTGGGCCTCCTCCATGTAATGGGTGGTCAAAATGATGGTTTTGTTTCGTTTTTTGATGTCCAGGATAATGTCCCATAAATTGTGGCGCGCCTGGGGGTCCATGCCGGTGGAGGGCTCGTCCAGAAACATGATTTCGGGATCGTTGATCATGGCCAGCGCCAGGAGCAGGCGCTGTCTCTGGCCCCCGGAGAGCTTTTCGGTGAACCGGTCGGCGATCTCCGACAGATGACAGATGTTCATAAGCTCATCCACATCCATGGACCGGCTGTAGAGTTTTTTAAACAGCTCCAGGCTTTCTTTCACCTTCAGAAACAAAAGCATGGAGGTTTTTTGAAACTGGATCCCCGCCTCCTGCCTGAAGCCGGCGTTCCGGGGCCGTCCCTTGTACAAAATCTCCCCCGCGGTGGGATCGATGATGTCCTCCATCATTTCAATGAGGGTGGTCTTGCCCGCGCCGTTGGGTCCCAGAAGACCCAGGCACACGCCCTTTTTCACGCCCAGGCTCACGCCGTCCACCGCTTTGATGTCTCCGTAGCGCTTCACCAGATTTTTGACTTCTAAAAACACAGGCCAAAGGCCTCCCTGATTTCGTTAAAGGCGCCGTTAAAAGGAGAGCGCCCCTTGTTTCGGGCATGGACGGTCCAATGGTCCGGACCGGCCTTGAGCATGACGGCCCCGTCCGTGTCCGTTCTGAAAATATCGGCCCCATGCCGCTGGTATCGTTTTGAAACCGACTCCCGGGAAAAAAGGCGCCCGTATCGGCGCCCCGAGGAGATCACCACGGTTTCAGGCGAGACTTTTTTCACAAACATCTCTGTGCTGGATGTGGCGGCCCCGTGATGGGGGGCCAGCAGAACCGCGCTTTTAAGCGCGTCCCCGGCTGTTTCACACAGCTCCTTTTCTCCCTTTTCCATGATGTCGCCGGGAAAAAGGGCTGAAAAAGACCCGAGTGAGATTCTGGCCACCAGGGAGTTGTTGTTTCGGTTTCGCCATTTTTCCTTTTTTTTGCGTTTCAAAAAATCGTCCGGCGGGTAGAGAATCTCCACCCGGACTCCCTGAATGTCCAGGGTCCGGGGCAGGGTCTTTAAATCCCGGATTTCGATCTTTTTGTCCCGAATGATTTTTGTCAGTTTCCGGTAAGACATACTGCCGGATTTTTCGCCGTTTGTCCATATGCTTTTCACATTAAAACGTTCGGCGATGTATATCAGCCCGTTTAAATGGTCGCTGTCGGGATGGGAAAGCAGAATCGCGTCGATGGTCCCGATTTTTTTTCCCCGCAAAAGGGGCGCGATCATGTGCCGGCCGGTGTCCAGCCCGGATTTTGACCGAAAGCCCCCCCCGTCCACGAGCATTCGGAACCCCCGGGGAAATTCCAGGAGCGCCGCGTTTCCCTGGCCCACATCCAGGAAGGTCGCGCGAAAATCCCGGCGCATGAGCCGGTCATACGCCCAGAACGAGACATCCGCCGCCGTCAGCGCCAGCGCCCCGGCGGCCAGGATCGCCGCCTTTTTCTTTTTTTCCCTGTCTTTTTCCTGAAAAGCGAAAACCGCCAGGGACCCGGACCCCAAAAGGGCGTAAAAACAAAATATTTCAAAATAGGACAGGCCGATGGTCTCAACCGCGGCAAAGGGAAGGGCCGCGACGGATTCAATGGCCCAAAAGCAGAGATCCAAAACGCCCAGGGCTCCGGAAAGAAAAAAATGATCCCCGAAAAGCCCCAGCCCGTGGAAAAAAACCGCCAGAAGGCCCAGGGGGGTCGCCAGAAATCCCACCAGGGGAATCAGGACAAAGTTGGTCGCGATCCCGATGACGGAGACCTGGCTGAAGTAAAACAGGGTCCAGGGAAGGGTCCCCAGGATGGCGAAAAAGGACGCCGCAAGCATGGCCCCGGACCACCGGGCCGCCCGGACGCGAAAAGGGGCGTCCGGGGCCGGGGAAAAGCGGATATGGGAAAAGCCCCATAAGATGGCGAAGACGGCGGCGAAGGAGAGCCGGAACGAGATGGAAAAAAGGGACTGGGGGGACAAAATAAGCATGGCGAATGCGGCCAGCGCCAGGGCGTTGAAGGGCTCGTGGCGCCGCTGGGCCCAAAGGGAAAAAAGAACAACCGCCGCCATGATCATGGCCCGCTGGGCCGAAGGGGACATGCCGGATATGGCGGCGTAGGAGATGACGGGGACAAGCGACAGAATCGCCGCCGCCTGCCGGGCGCGCCCGGACAGAAGCGCGCGGCGGAACCGCCACAAAAGGCGGGTGAAAACAAAAAAAGACAAGGTCGCGATGATCCCGATGTGAAGGCCGGATATGGCCAGGAGATGGCCGGCCCCGGCCCGGTTGAACGCCTCCCGGACATGGGGCGAAATCCCGGTCCGGTCGCCGATGGTCACGGCTTTTAAAATGCCGGCGGAAACCGGACGGCTTTCGGCCTCCCGGTCGATGAAGGCGGCGATTTTTCGCCGGAAGGACCCGATGGCCGCGCCCGGCCCAAAATCCTTTCGTTTTTCCAGAACTTTGATTTTTTTCCCCGGGCAATGGGATGAGACCCAGATTCGTTTAAAGGCCATGTGGCTTTGGTAGTCGAACCCGAAGGGGTTGGCGAAATTTTTAATTTTAAACAGTCTGCCCTTAAAAGAAATGAGGTCCCCGGGCGAGATATTTTCGGCGGCGCCGTAAACCGTGAGCCGAATCCGGCCCCGGGCCGGGATTTTCACCCGGTCTTTTTCAAATTTTTCGGCCTCCACGATGAGAGACGCGCGTCTGCCTTGGGAGCGGACTTCTTTGACGCCGGCGATGACGGTCATGGGGGCTTTTCCGACGAAACGGACCACGTGGCCGTCCGGAAAATTCGGGGCGCCGAAGGGAGAGATGGAGGCGTGGCCCAAAGCCGCGAAGAGCAGCAGGGGCTCTATGACCCTGTTTTTTTTAAAAACGGTTTTGGCCAGGGTCATGAAAAAAAAGACGCCCGCCGCCGCCAGGGGCCAGACCGGGCGGGTCGGGAAAAGATGGCCCAGGACAATTCCGGCGGCCAGGGAAAAAACCAGCGGAACCACCGGGCGGCGATAGGGCCTCATTCGCTTTGTTTGATCCTGTGGATGGCGGCCCCGAGCCGGGAAAATTTTTTCTCCATGGCCTCGTATCCCCGGTCCAGGTGATACACCCGGCTTACCCGGGTGGTCCCCCGGGCCGTCAGGCCCGCCAGGATCAAAGAGGCGCTGGCGCGCAGGTCCGTGGCCATCACCGGCGCCCCGGAGAGCCCGGGAACGCCTTTGACCAGGGCCGAGGAGCCGTCCACCGTGATGTCGGCGCCCATTCGTCTCAGCTCGCTGACATGGATGAGGCGGTTTTCAAAGATGGTTTCCGAGATGATGGACGTTCCTTTGGCCACCGACATCAGGGCCATGAACTGGGCCTGCATGTCCGTGGGAAATCCCGGGTAAGGACGGGTGACGATGTCCACGCTTTTGATGGGATCGGCGCCTTTGACCCGGACGGCGTTTTCTTCAATGGTGATTTCGGCGCCGGCCCGCCTCAATTTGTCAATCACCGCCCCCAGGCGCCCGGGCTCGCAGTCGGCCACCCTCACGTCGTCCCCGCACAGGGCCGCCGCCGTCATGAAGGTGCCGGCCTCGATGCGGTCGGGGATGACGCGGACCGGGGCCGGCGACAGGGACTCAACGCCGGTGATTTCAATGACCGAGGTTCCCGCCCCTTGAATTTTGGCGCCCATGTCGTTGAGCGCGTCGGCCAAAGCCGTGATTTCCGGCTCCTGGGCCGCGTTTCGGAGGGTGGTGATCCCTTTGGCCAGAACAGCGGCCATCATGAGGTTTTCCACGCCGGTGACCGTGGGGATGTCCAGGTAAATGTCGGCGCCCACGAGCTGTTTGGCCCGGGCCTCCACGTACCCGTGCTCCAGGCTGATTTCGGCCCCGAGCAAAGCCAGCCCTTTCAGGTGCAGATCAATGGGCCGGGCCCCGATGGCGCATCCCCCCGGAAGGGAGACCTTGGCTTTTCCCAGCCGGGCCACCAAAGGCCCCAGGACCAGGATGGAGGCCCGCATTTTCCGCACCAGATCATAGGACGCCACATGGTTATTCAGCCCCGAGGCGTTGACCTCGACCACATCGCCGTTCCGGCGCGTTTCGGCCCCCAGGTCCCTCAAGAGGGGAAGGGCGCTTTGGATGTCCATCAAATCCGGGACATTGGAGCACGAACGCCATCCGTCCGTCAGAAGCGACGACACCAAAAGGGGCAACGCCGCGTTTTTGGCCCCGCTTACTTTGACCTCGCCCGAAAGGCGGCGGCCTCCCTCCACAATGATCTGATCCATTTAACGCCTCTTTTCCAAAGCCTTTTTCTCTCCGGTTTTTTGTTTTTTTCGTGTTTGAGATGGCGGGATGGTAGCCCGTTCAGGGGGTGTTGTCAATGGGGATGTGGGGCGGAAAAGCAAAAGCCCCGGGGAATGTTCCCCGGGGCTTTTGGTCATAAAAAAAGCCGTCCGAAGACGGCTTGAATTTTTTGGCTCCCCGGACTGTCCAATAGAAAGAACTTTTACGACAACGGTTTACTTTGCTCCAAAACCCATCAAAAAACATATAACCCATTGTAAAAAATACCGTAATCCGATTAACGTGGCACAAGAATATGCGGATATGATCAACAATGGAGAATGTCAATCACAATCAGACATCGCCAGAAGGTTTGGGATTTCCCGAGTTCGTGTTAACCAATTTATGAGCCTGTTAAAACTGGATGATGAAATTATTACGGCAGTCAAAAATCTTGGAGACCCCTTATCATCGCAGATAGTAACAGAACGAATGCTTAGGCCTTATATCAATTGCTCTGTGATTGAACAGCAAAGAAATCTTGAAAATATCTTTAAGAGGAACGCCGTCTGAAAACGGACTGCAAAATTCCGCAGCCCGTCTTCAGCCGGCGGCCATTGGTATGAAGACAAATAACGCGGAAGCCGACACTCCGACTCCCGGCGAACAAACATCGGGGTTTTATTCCCTGTGTCCATGGCCGGGAGACGGACTGCCGGCGCCCATTTGTATAGGAACAAAAAAGGCGGACGCCGACGTTTTTTTCTCCGCAGCCTTTCGCCATGCAGACGCGCCGCTTGATCCAGGGCGGAGAAAAAAACGTCGGGCGACTATTTGTATAAGAACGCAGACCGCCGCGCTTTGGCTCCCGTCCGGAAATATATGCGGAATGGTCGCGGTTTCCAGCCTGAAAGCCCGTCAGACTGGAAAACCGCGCCCGACCTATTTGTATAAGACATTCAGCGGAACGCATGGCACACCCGGACTGCTCGTCATATGGCGGCAGACCGGCCATGCCATGCGACTATCTTAATAAAGAGCAAGGTAGGCCGCCGCAGAAGCTTGCCTCCCATTGCCATCATCTCCCCATGCCATTAACGCGCATGTCATGAAAAATGCGAATCTTACATAATCAGACGTTATCAGACCCAAGCGAATAATTTTATATATTTCGGAGCTTGGGTCAATGATAACGCGAGTTTATGTAATCAGGGCATTTTTTCACGCCATGCGCTCTTCGCCTTATCCATCAGCCGGGCGCGCCCTCCGAAGGCAAGCCCTGCGACGGCGCTATTTTAAGTTCCAGCCCTCACATCCCCCGCCCACCGCCCTAAGACATTTTTGCCGCGCGGGTTGGCTATGCGCCGGTTATTTATTTGTTGCAAAAGTAAATTCACGTTGTTAGAATCATTAAATAATCATAATTTTGAGAATAAACATTAGAATACTTTCCCCATGAGATATTCGTTTTTAGCGTGTCATAATTTGATTGCGGCTTGCCCACCTTAGTCTTAAGAGGAGTTTAAACCTATGCCCCCAAAAAACAGGAGCCTTGTAGTCCAAGAGACCGAAATACATATCACCACCAAAAACAAAGAAGACTATATTTGCATTACCGATATGCTCAAGGCAAAAGATGGTGATTTTTTTATTACCGACTGGTTGCGAAATCGTAATACACTGGAATTTTTAAGCGTATGGGAAAAAATCAACAATTCAAATTTTAATTATGGCGAATTCGCCATAATTAAAACCCGATCTGGACTTAACAACTTTAAAATCAGCGTAAAAGAATGGGTTAAACAAACCAACGCAATTGGTGTTTTTGCAAAAGCTGGCAGATACGGAGGCACATTCGCCCACAAAGACATCGCCTTTGAGTTTGGGTCTTGGTTAAGTCCGGAATTCAAACTTTATCTTATTAAAGAGTTCCAGCGTTTAAAAGAGCAGGAAATAAGTTCCGAACATATTGAATGGGATATTAAAAGGACATTAACAAAAGCCCATTATCGCATTCATTCAGACGCTGTCAGTAAATATCTTGTACCTCCTCAAATATCCAATATACAAGCCGGACATATCTACGCCTCCGAAGCTGATTTGTTGAATACGGCTCTTTTTGGCAAAACAGCCAGACAGTGGAGGGCCAAAAATCCAAAGAAAAAAGGTAATATTCGGGACTATGCAACGGTGGAACAATTAGTAGTGCTTGCAAGCCTCGAAAGCCAAAACGCACTTTTAATTGAACAGGGAATGGAACAGATAAATCGTATTGAAATTCTTAATAAATTAGCAAGAAAGCAAATGTTATTATTAATCGAAAATTCATCTATTAAAAAATTACAATAAAACCTCCACAACCCATAAAAATTGAGATGATCTTGAATCTTTTAAAAAATAAAAATGGACGAATTTAAACTTGAGAATTATGATGAAAAAATACGCAAATCTAAGAGGCAAATCAGGAGTGGACGAATATCTGATTACGCCGACATCCATCAAGATTAAATTTATTAAAAACCCAAGCGTTTACGTTTACAATGAAATGAAACCCGGAAGATCCCATGTTTCGGCGATGCAAGGGCTCGCTTTGGCGGGGGGAGGCTTGGGGAAATACATTAACCGGAACATAAAGGGAAATTATTATTCTGTGGAATAATATTCGCCTTTGGATAACATCCAGAGCGGCCCATGAAAAGTTTTTTTAAGGATATGGTATGTCAAAAAAATTTAATGAAAAATTGATTGAACTTCTGAAAACGGATTCCCGGTTTGTGGACGATGAGGGGGAGTTGCTAAAGGCGGCGGTGACAGATGGGGCATGGAAGATTGACAGGGAACTGGTGAAGTTGTTGCTTGGGAATCCCGAAATAAAGGATAAATTTTTTGACGAGATTGAAGGACACTGGATTTTCAATATCAACACCTTTATCGAATACGTATCCGACAAGAATTTCTTGTCCAACTCCTACACCCGGTTCAGAAACAAGATCGGTCTGAATATTGACGGCAAATTTTTGCGGGAACGAGGCGAGGTGTCTCTTGTCTGGCCTTATAAGGATTGTGTGCTGGAAGGCGGGCAGACCAAGGAGGAAGAAAAGCGCAAGGAAATATTTTTCAATGAAATTTTGGCCCAGGATGAGATTGACCGGCTTTTTGATCCAAAGGTGTTGACCAACTGGAAACGGCACACGGTTGACGGGGAGCAAAAGGTTACGGAGATCAAACGGGATGAGGATGGAACGATCCGGGAAAATTTGATTATCAAGGGGAATAATCTTCTGGCGTTGCATACGCTGAAAAAGCAGTTTCGGGGCAAGGTTAAGCTGATTTATATTGATCCGCCGTATAATACTGGAAATGATTCTTTTGGTTATAATGATAATTTTAATCATTCTACTTGGCTTACTTTTATGAAGAATCGTTTAATGGTAGTAAAAAAATTGTTAACCCCAAATGGTTTTTTTTGTATTCAAATAGATGATAGAGAGCAGGCCTATTTAAAAGTTTTATGCGATGAAATATTTGAAAGAGAGAATTTTGTAAATTGTATCGCTGTGAAAATGTCAGAAAGTTCGGGAAAAAAAATGGCGCATACAGCAAAAAGACTACCTAAAATAAAAGAATATATACTTATTTATAAAAACACAAAATTTGCAGAATTGAATCCCGTAAAAATTGATAAAGACAAATGGGACAGTGAATATAAGTTATTTTTAGAGAATTTTACAAAAAGTGAAAAAGAATATTTAGACAGATTGCTGATGACAGAAAAAGAAAATAGAGATTCAAAACACGAGGAAAGATTGGATGAAATATTTTCAAAAGTGCAATTAGTCAGTATTGACAAAAAAATAGATGAATTAAATATCAAAAAGAATGAGCAGTTACTGTGGTTGCATAAAAATGCATACAGGATTACCAGAAGTGCTGCGGGAGAAAATGTAAAAAGATTAACTGACGAGAAACGAAAGAAAAATCTAAATAAAATTTTTTGTGTTTTTTCTGTGCGTGATAAAATACCATATATTGTTAAAGCAGATTATCCCGAAGAAACGAAGAACCCACGTGTTCAATTATTATTCGCAGAAGATCATCTAAAAACTGGATTATGCGATTTATGGTATGATATTAAAACGACGGGTTTAGAAAATGAGGGTAGCAATACTTTAAAAAATGGGAAAAAGCCCGAAAAAATATTACAAAGATTAATAAAACTGGCAACTACTGAGAACGATTTAGTTCTTGATTATCATCTTGGCAGTGGCACAACTTGTGCTGTAGCTCATAAAATGGGGCGGCGATACATTGGTATTGAACAATTGTATTACGGAAACAATGATAGTGTTATAAGACTCCAAAACGTCATTGATGGCGATCAATCCGGTATCTCGGATTCTGTCAACTGGCAAGGCGGCGGCGACTTCATTTACTGCGAGCTGATGAAATACAACGAAGCCTTTATTGATAAGATTCAAGCCGCTGAATCATCCGAACAACTTGTGGAGGTTTGGAAAAACATATCTGAAAATTCTTTTTTGAATTGGTATGTCAATCCTGAAATGCCGGAAGAGGCGGTCAATGATTTTATCGAGATCTGCAAATCTCAAAACGGGCTGGAGAAGCAAAAGAGGCGGCTTGCGGAATTGCTGAACAAAAATCAGCTTTACGTAAACCTTTCGGAAATAGACGATGAGGATTTTAAAGTCAGCGAAGAAGATAAAAAAATGAATCGGTCATTTTACGGGGAGGATGCGTAATGGCTGGCAAGTTTTTACATGAAGAATTAGACGCTGTTTCTAAAATGGGGTTTTTGAAAAAAGAAATCCCGGATTTTCTCAACGATAATCTGAATCCCAAATTTGAACTCCGTCCATATCAGCAGGAAGCTTTTTCTCGATTTTTTTATTGTTTGGACAATGATTGCCCTGACAAGGACTGGCCGCTTCATTTTCTGTTCAACATGGCCACCGGTAGCGGCAAGACTTTGATTATGGCCGGACTGATCCTTTACCTGTATGAGAAAGGTTATCGGAACTTTTTATTTTTTGTCAACTCGACTAATATCATTGAAAAAACGCGGGATAATTTCCTCAATCCCTTGTCATCCAAATATCTTTTTGCCGAAAACATCCGTTTTGGATCAAAAAGGGTCGTTGTGACTCCAGTTCTCAATTTTCAAGGACTCCACGAAGATGGCGTCAATATTTGTTTCACAACCATTCAGAAGTTGCATTTCGACTTGACCACAGCAAAAGAGAACGCTTTGACCTACGAGGATTTCAAGGGCAAAAAAATCGTTCTTTTAGCGGATGAAGCCCACCACATGAACACCCGCACCAGATCGCAGGAAAAACTGTTGGAGAGTTGGGAAAATACGGTGGAGCGGATTTTTCATCAGAATGATGACAATTTGTTGCTGGAATTTACCGCCACAATGGATTACACGCATAAAGATATTGCGGATAAATACCGGAATAAGGTTTTATACCGGTATGATCTGAAACAATTTCGGAACGATGGATATTCCAAGGATGTTTATATTGTTCAGGCGGATTTTGAAGAAAAAAATCGCATCCTTCAAGCCCTGGTTTTAAGTCAGTATAAACAGGAGGTGGCCGCCAAGCATCGCATTAATTTAAAACCGGTGATATTGTTCAAGGCGCAGAAAACCATCGCGCAGTCGAAAAAAAATAAAACCAACTTTCACAAGCTGATTGAAAGTCTTTCGAAAGATGACATTGAGCGGATACGCAAAAAATCTGATATTCCTCTTGTAAGAAGGGCGTTTGAGTTTTTTAAAAGCAATCGGATCAGCCCGGAACAGTTGGCTGAAAGGTTGCGCGTGGAGTTTGATGAAAGCCGTTGCGTTTCAGTCAATGAGGAGAAAGAGAAGGAAAAACAGCAAATATTGCTCAATACGCTTGAAGAACGGGATAACCGCATACGCGCCATTTTTGCCGTGCAAAAATTAAATGAAGGTTGGGACGTCCTTAACTTATTTGATATTGTCCGTTGCTATTCCACCCGTGATTCAAGGACGGGGCAACCCGGCAAAACCACAATCGCTGAAGCGCAGTTAATCGGGCGCGGAGCCCGTTATTTCCCCTTTGTTATAAAAGGGGATAACAACCCATATCAGC
Organism: Candidatus Desulfarcum epimagneticum; assembly: GCA_900659855.1. Taxonomy (NCBI): domain Bacteria; kingdom Pseudomonadati; phylum Thermodesulfobacteriota; class Desulfobacteria; order Desulfobacterales; family Desulfobacteraceae; genus Candidatus Desulfarcum; species Candidatus Desulfarcum epimagneticum. The sequence continues at coordinate 20,307 of CAACVI010000045.1, read as the reverse complement.
GAAAATTTGACGGCAACTTGACTGATGAGCTACGAGTTTTGGAGGAACTGCACTATCACAGCGTCAATGATTCCAGGTATATTTCAGAGCTTCAAAAAGCGCTTATTAAAAAAGGCATGATGGATGAACGGGAGGTCAAGAAGGAACTCAAATTGAAAGATTCGTTCAAGGAAACGGAATTTTACAAAAACGGGTTAATCTATATCAATGAGCGGGTTAAAAATAATTATGATTATGTCAGGTCATTTTCAGATATCGGCGTCAAAAAGAAAAATTACGAACACAGTCTCGCGAGCGGCCGGGGAATTTCAGGAGCAGTCCTGTCTGACAATGGGCATGTCGGCAAGGTCGACGAATCAAGGCGAAAAGATGTCACAGTCAAGGAGATACCCAGACACATAGTTTACAATGCCATTTCCCGCCGACCTTTTTTTAACTTTGGAACCATAAAAAAATATTTTCCACATGTTGAGTCGGTCAGGCAATTTATAGACGGGGATAATTATCTTGGCGGTCTGGAAGTCACATTTAAAGGCGAGTTGTCTGAAATATCCAATTTGTCCAATAAAGCCCGGCTTGATGCGATGACGGGGTTGCTTGGTCAAATTGAAACAGAATTGAAACAGAATACAACGGAATATATGGGCGCGGAGAGATTTAAACCGAATGATGTGTCCTCAATTTTTTTAGATAAAGTTCTTAAACTGGTTGAGGGAAGTGAAAGAGCCAATGGCGATGAACAATTTGTCGAAGACAAGGACTGGTATGCGTTTAACGCAAATTATGGCACCAGCGAAGAAAAAGGATTTGTAGCGATGTTTGACCGTCAGATGGACACACTGAAAAAAAAATATGACGGAATATATCTTATGCGAAATGAAAGGCATTTTAAGATTTATAATTTTTTAGACGGGCGGGCGTTTGAGCCTGATTTTGTCTTGTTCTTGAAAGAAAAAACCGGCGACATCTTAACCTATCAAATATTCATCGAGCCAAAGGGAAAACATCTCCAAAAGCATGACGAATGGAAGCAGGATTTTTTAAAAGAGATTACTGAAAAATTCAAGGGAAGGATTCTGGAATTCAAGACACAAAAGCGAGCGGAAAGATACAGGCTTGTGGGCGTTCCTTTCTATGATGAGCCGGATGAAAATAATTTTAAACAGAGCTTTTACAAAGCGTTGGAAAAATAAACACGCCAAGGGGCGATTCAAACAGGTTATGAAGCATAAGCTGAATGTCGCCGGGTTGAGCCAAATGCCCGCAAAACGAGCCCGGCCCGTTCCCCACAGTCATTCACCGTCATTTTAAATGGAGGCCCACATGATGAGAAAAAAAGAGAGCCCGGAAAAGAGAGAGGAACCGTTTGAAGATGTGGCCGAATGTCACAGGGTCGCGTTGAAACATTACGTGGACCTGCATACGGAAGAAAAATTCAGGGCGGATTTATTCAAACCGATGAAAGAGAAGTATCCAAATATCTCTTTGGGGAATTTGAAGAACTTCATCAAAGGCAAGTCCCCGTTATCGGAAAAGAAAAGAATCCAGGTCGCCTCTTTCCTGGGGTTTCGGTACGAAGAATTTATCGCCCTGGGCCGAAAGCTGATGGATTTGAAAGAAAGCGGCATGCTGCCGGATGAGCCGGACGCGGAAGCCTTGTCTTTAAACCGGGCCGCCGGAAAAATTTTTCAGGAGTTCCAGGACAGACACGATCTTTCGGACATGAACATGGCCCATGTTTTGGGAATGGATTCGATGGAGTACTCGTTTAAGAAAAGGGGGCTGATCCCCTTTTCTTTTGAGGAGATTGAGACGGCGTTTCAGGAGGCCGATGAAAAAGCATTGTGACAGGGGGCGTCCGCCAGGTCATAATCCCGCAAGTTTGGCCGTCTCCCCCCAGAATTCCCCCTCCAGACGCAGGGCTTCATCCCGCAGGCGGTCAAAGGTTTTTTGGCGCATGCCCTTGGGCCTGAACCACACAGGCTCCCTGATCCCTCCATTCACGCCCAGGCGGCGTTTTATTTTCAGCGCCTTTTCCAGAAGACGGCCCGATTTGTTCAAGCTTTGGGACCGGTAGGCGAGATTGTGGCAATGACGGCAGAGAAAATATTTTCCCGCGCCATAAAGGACGGCCACCCGGCGGGCGCAGTCAGGACACCGGAACCAGGGCCTTGAGCCGCCATAATGGCAGGGGGTATGGATGATATCCACCGGCTGGTTCACGCCGGGGTCTCCGTCTCCTGTCTGAACGCGATAGATCAGGCGAATGCCGCAGGTCTCAACCTGGATATCCGCGCTCCCGGCGGGCTCCCCCCCGCAGGACCATGACAGGGTGACAAAACGCCCCGGTTTGAGAAAGCCGCCCCGATGCAGGTATCTGATGTCAATGGGATTGTAGTCCTCCGCCGGACGCCTTGCGCCGGGCCGGGGTCGGCGTCCCGAGCCGCAACCACCCATTTTTTGATCTCCTTATTTTGTTTTTTTATCGAAATCATCAGGCCAACGTGGTCGCTCATGTGGGAAAAATCGGCCTTTAAAACTCCTGTATGTCCTTTTTTATCAAAAGGTTGTAGAGATATACACACATTATACAGAAATTTTATTTTTGTCAACCCCATGAAGCGGGCTCAACCCGGCGTTCATTTTTTCCGGAAAAATTTTTAGAGCGCCGTGTCCATGATTATATACCCCTTTTCGGGGGGGCCTTTTTTTGCCCCGGCCCCCCGTCACGGCAAATGCCCTGGATGGAAAGATTCTTTTTGTTTTTTTCAAGTCAGCGGGGGTTCTGTCATACCCTGGGGGGAAGGGAGGGGGGGGCCCATGCCGGATCAAAATCATGGGAGTGACTGTCGGTCCTTTTTTGTATGATTGGGCGACATGGAAAACGGGTTTTTTCCATCCCTTGACTCGCATTGATATCGCATGGGTTTTTTCTTGATATCCGAGTGTTTATGGCCCATGCTCATGCTGTCAAAGCCTTTCGGCGGCGTCAAAGGAGACACATTCGGCATCATTTCAAATGCCTTGGCGGTTGAATCCATTATCCGGGGAGCTTGCTGGTTTTTGAAGAGGCGCTTTTTCAGGAGTGAAAAGGATAGGTCGCAACACGCTGATTATGTGTTTAAATCAGCTTCCGGGGTACTTGACATCGGCTTGACCAGCTTGACAAAACATTGGTCAAGCTGGTCAAAGTACTTGACAGGTCCGCGCGGCCGGGCATTTTATGCGGATGCCCATTAAAAACATCCATCCTGTCACAGTACCTTAATAAAAGGGGTCTCTTTGAGTGTCCGCATACCCTCTTATCCAGATTTCATTTTATCCCCGCCGGACGCCCCTATATGACCTTTTTTCAGGCATAGGATTTGATTTTAAACGATCTGTCCACCTTATGTTTGCGGTAGGGAAAAAGCGGACAATCCGGGCATACGCATTTCGCAATCTCTGATCTTTGTCCATTCATACACCACAGACAATATTTCCGAATCGCCCCGGCCCTGGCCTTCGGGTTCTGCCTGCCCCGGCCGGAACGAAATGGATGCAGGGCGCAGTCAGAAAAACCGCATTCTCTCACTTCCCTGGGCTGCCATCCGGCGCAGTTCAAACATTTCTCCCGGATCGCTTTCCGGCGATTGAGGTTCACGACTTCCCGACCGTTCTTTCTGAGAATTTCAATTTCCATATTTCTTCCAAAACGCCTGTTCGCGCAGTGTGTGTGCGGCCCGCAGGGGTATTTTTGAGCATGACCGCAAAAATTCAACCCAGAAGTTTTTGGCAATTCGCTCTTTTTTGGCGATTTGTGGTTTTGTTTCGGGGTTCCCACTGAAAACCCGCCGAATTCTTTCACAAAAGATCATCAAAGGGGTAGTCCCCTTTTTTTCGCCAGGAATAGGCTTCATTCTTTTTGAAAAAAACCAGCAGGTCATAATCGGACACAAAAAAAGACCGGCCTATCTTGGACGCCTTCAGCTCTCTTTTTTTGATATACTCCCGCCATGTCCTGACGCTGATGCCGAATTTTTCACTGAGCTGTTCAAGATTGTAAATTTTTTCCATCAGGCTTTCCTCCTGATTTTTCTCCCCCTAACGTGTGTGGAGCGGTAGGAGATGGGGTGTCCCGGTGGGATATGCTGATCCGGTATCCTCCCCCCTGTCCATGGTTTAGTCGCAATGATCTTTTCCAATATTTTTTCACGAAAAAAACTAAAAAAATAATTAATTCACAACCCCCTTGAATGTTTGAGATAAATGACGCGACATTTTTCGGCGCCTTAACTAAAAAAACGAAATTAACCTTTTATATGAAACGTTTCATGCTTCGTTGTGACCGCCAGGTCATGACGGTTATCTGCAAAACACAAACCATGTTTTAGGCCTGCCGGGTTGGCCTTCTTTTTTTTTCTTTTCCGCTTTTATTCTTCCCTGTGATTCAAGCTCCTGGAGGGCGGAATGAATCTTGTCTGCTTTCATATTGTTTTTGAATAAATGATTAATCTCGGTGCGTGTGGCCTTGCCTTTTTCCTTTAAAAAATTGTATATGGTCTTTGTGAGAGGATTTTCATTCTCTTTGGTGAAAATAAAATTCACAGAGGCTTCCGCATAATCCCATATTGCTTGAGCCGCCTTGAGATGAGGCGCTTCGATAGAGTTTTTCTTATCCAGAAGAGCAAAATGCATCGCCAATCTTAATGTCTGGGCTTCGGCTCTATTCAGTATAGAGCCTGCCACGCCGCTTCTGTCTTTGGCCAGATTCGGATATATATTTTCCCAGCGCTCCTTCGCCGCATCGCTGAAAACAATGCGATTCACATCTTTCGCAAATTCGATTATGTCTTTCAATTCCACATTCAGCCTGTATAATTCATTTTCTGGAATCGGATCGGGAATCGGCACTAAACCCTGACGTTTGGCGCAAATCCATAAGAATCTGTTTGAAAACCCTGAAAATGCCTCAACTTTATTCATTTTTTCTTTAAGTTCAGGAATGGTCACATGTGTGACAATTCCTAAATGAGCCTTGGTGGCCTTTATCTTATCGTGTTTCGTCAAGGGTTCGATGTTTCCGCTGTCCCAAGCGCTTCTTAAGGTTGTGGAAAGCGTGTTCCCTTTTCGGTTCATGGCGGACAAGCAGGCTCCGAATTCTTCATCCAAAATAAAAAGCCGCTTATCTTGAACGTCCTGGGATTTAATTATGTTTTTTTGCGTCCCACTGTCCCACTCCTCCGCCGGATCACGCACGGCAGAAACAATGCCTTCACCGGACGATAAAGGCCCTGGTGAAGTTTTTGCCAGAATGCCCAGAAAAGTATCTTCTCCCTCTTTAAAGTCCTCAAAGGCGAATAATCGTTTCACAGGACTGGCGCTGGTGCCTTTTCGGGCTTTGGACGTGGCCCCAACTATAACTGCGAATAAACGTGGATAATGGGGAGTGTCTCCGATGAAAAAAGGTATCGTGCCACATTCAATCCCAAATCTTACAAGGAATGTGATCAAAACAGCCGCAGGATCGGCTTCACTTTTTTTCGTGGCAATTTTTACAAAATCGCCGGCAAACCCACAAAAAGCCCTTTCGTCAAGCTTTGGCCATCCGTGCCATTCCTGTGAGTCGATATCATTTATTTCGTTATTTATTTCGTTATTTTTTGGTTGAGACGCCAATTGGTTTTTGTCAACATAATCAGCGGGTTCTCGACCAAAACTATTTAATTCGTTTTTTTCGTTTTTGTCTGATTGTCTTAGCATCATTCTGACCGCTTCAATTCCTTTTTCTATATAAAGATCATTAAAATCGCCATCAATCCCCGGACAGGCGACCTTTCCTCTTATCGCTTTCGCCGCCGATTCAGCCTTTTCTATCCCGACATTTGATTTGCCCTTTGATTCCGAATGTCTGTCATCATCCGCGCAAATGATTATTTCAGCTTCCATGTGTTTTCCCCGGATATTCAAAGCAACCGGTTTAAGGTTTCCGGCATTGAAGGCCACAACAACAGGAAATTCTTGATTCACCCCCTGGTATATTGTCGCGGCGGTCGCGTATCCTTCGGCGATATAAATCTTTTTCGCTCCCGACAATTCCCCGATGACAAAAAAATAACCTTTTGTTTTTCCGCCGCTTAAAAAAAGTTTGAAGCCATCTGGCTTAATTCTTTGCAGGGTCTGGATATCTCCATTAATATCCCGCATCGGTATGATGATGTCTGCTTTGTCTCGGAGTATGCCGTAAGCCTCGACTTTCTTTTTTTTTAAATACGGATGATCGCAACCGGTGATTTTTTTGGCTTGGTCGCATATCTTTTCCGCTACCTTGCGGGCTTTGCGCTGCCTTTCTTTTAGCTCTGCTTCGATTGCCCGGTTTATTGATTTCCACATAATCGGATCAAAGCTCTTTCCGTTGACTGAAGACCATTTCTCTTTGACGGTTTTCCAGTTTCCAAACGCGCCCCCGGCTGTGCCGTCTGGATTGTCAAAAAGAATACACCATCCGTCTTTCCCCCGCTTCCCATCGTCTGGAAATCGGTTCATCTTGCCCAACTCAATGACCTCAGGCGGCGTGATGCCATGCCGCGCGATCTGATTTTTGAAATCCTGAATAATTTGTGAATGATTTGGCATTATAATTTTATTTTGCATTTGTGGCAAAGCCCAGCCGGTGGACCGATGTCTGCCTTGGAATTAATTTTATAAACCGGTGTCTTTATGAATCGTTTGCCGCATTATTCAGAATGATTTTTTTTGGTATCCCCTCTGAATCCTTGGGCACATAAATATTACCAACTATGCCTTCATCAGTTTCAATTTTGAACCGGTGATACCGCTTGCTGTCCTTTTCATACTTGAATTTGCCTTTGATTTCTTTTGAATCGCTCATGGTTTGATTCTCCTTTGGCATCGATGCTTATGGCCGCTTTTTTTTGATAAGGCAGGCTGTTCCGCGCAATTATCCGGGCGAGAATCCGCAACCCTTCATTCAAATTTTTATCAGAACCTTTTGCAAATGTTTCAACGCCGATAGCGAGCATTACCTTTCCTCATCGTGTATCCGGAAGAGATCGTCAAAATTGGAAACTTTCATAACTTCCATCAATCGCTCCCGTACCTTGGGGGAGGGATTTCTCGTACCCTCCATCAGTTGGGACATATAGCCGCTGCTTACTTTGATTTTGCTGGCCAGCCAATTTTGAGACTTGTTTTTCCGAATCAGAATTCTTTTAATAGAGTCGGTTTTAAAAAAAACTCTCATTTGTTATTCTCCTTCAAAATAAATAAGTTATACATACTATGCTTCGTATTGAGAGCATTCCGCGCTTTCATTAATATGCATATTAAGCGCTTTTTTTTAACTTGTCAAGACAACGGGAGCATTTTCCGCTTGCATTTATTAGCAGAATGCATTATTATTAATCACAACACGGGGAGGTATTAAATAATGAAGAAAAAGAAGAAAGGGGAATTTCCACTCGGCGCTTTTCTTAAGTCTTTAAGAAAAAAAAAGGGCGTGAGCCTTCGAGAAGTAGAAAAGGCTACAGGTATCCCTAATGCTTATTTGTCCCAATTAGAAAATGGGGAAAGAAGAAAAATCCCCGAGCCTGAAAGATTAAAAAAAATGGCAGATTATTATGTCGTTTCTATGGGTGAACTATTACAAAAAGCCGGATATTTTGGAAGTAATGAAATTGAAGAAACATATGAACAAAAAATCGATAAAGCGTTTCTTCATGTTGTCAATGATCCAACCTTCAATTATGGGACACGATTGAAAGGAAAACCGGATTTGGAAACCAAACGGTTCATCATCGAAATGTATGAAAAATTTACGAACAAAAAAATATTGGAAAATGCGTACCAAAAATGATTAATAATTTTTTTTGTAAAGTCGCTGGAATATCAGACAATTCGACTGGTTTGAGTTCTATTGAAGATAATATTTCTTCCATTGCATCCAAATTTGTCGATTTTTTTAATCTGAGTTATCCTTTGGAAATGGATCATCTTACATCACTTTGTTTTTCTTCGGGTATCGAAATTAATTTTTTGCCGGATGGCCCGGAGACAAGAGGTTTAAGCTGTAGCCACGGAGAAGATATCATCATATTCATTAAAGAGAATGACGCGCCTTGCAGTCAAATTCATACGATTCTGCATGAGTTGTGCGAAATTTTTATAAAAAAAATTTTGAATAAGAAATATATCGAAACATCAGAAAACAAATATCTTTTGGAACGTATTGCAGATCAATTTTCGGCAGAAGTTCATGTTCCTGGCGATGAGGTTTTAAATCGAATAAATGGATATGGTTTTGATGTTTTCTTGTTACAAAAATCCTTGAATTGTTCTTATGCAACTGCGCTTATCAGATTTCATGATGTTTTATATCATTACGTAAAGGAAGAGACAAAAAAACCTATACCTTTAATCAGCCTTTTGTATCACAGGCCGTATTGGGAAGAAAGGCCAAACGGCAGAATTCCCCGGCTAAAGTTCAGGTGCCTTGGGAAAAGCAAAGGCTTTAAATTCAGGATGGGAAAAAAAGAAGTAAACAATATCATTATTTATGATGATATTGATAAATGTTTCATGAGACAAATTATTAAAGCCAAGGAAGATATGTTTTTTCAAAATGTGATGATGGAATTTAAAGACAAGCATCTTGAAATTGATATGCTTATCCGGCTGGTATATTGGAAAGAGGATGAATATCCGTCGAAAGTGTTGATACACATCATTCCTTCAGAACATTTGGATATGACTGAACTTGCAGGACGTAAAAACGTACCTCACTATAATCTTTCAATATTTAGAGGTGTAAGATGAACGTCGCATTATACGCCAGGGTGTCATCGGAAAAACAGGCGGAGAAGGACCTGTCCATTGCCGCCCAACTCAAGGCATTGAGAAACTTTGCAAAAAAGAAAAACTGGCAGGTTGTCAGGGAATTTGTCGATGAAGCGGAAAGCGCCAGAACCGACAAACGTCCGGCCTTTCAGGAAATGATCGCGTTTGCCCGGAAAAGATCAAAGCCCTTTGAGGCTATCTTGATATGGAAACATTCACGGTTTGCCAGAAACCGGGAAGACGCCATCATCTATAAATCATTGCTTCGCAGACACGGCATTTCCGTTATCTCTATTAATGAACAGGTGGACGACACGCCGGCAGGAAAACTTTTGGAAGGGATAATCGAAGTTATTGATGAATTTTACTCCTTGAACCTGGCCCAGGACACGCTCAGGGGTCTTAAGGAAAACGCCGCCAGGGGCTTTCACAACGGGAGCATTCCCATCGGCTACAAAGCCAGACATGTCATGGACGGCGCCACCAAAAGGACAAAACTGGAGTTGGATGACGACTATGGGCCTGTGGTGAAACGCGTATTTCAAATGTATCTGGACAATAACGGCATCAAAGAGATCGCCAAAACCCTCAACACCGAAAGTTTGAAAACCCCTAAAGGCAAACCCTGGAGCAAATCGACTGTCGGATACATCCTGAAAAATGAGGCCTACACCGGAACACTGGTCTATAACCGAAAAAGCAAAAACCGTATCACTGAAAACAATCCAGAGGATATGGTTCGCGTTAATGACAATCATACACCCATTGTTGACAGGATTACGTTTGAATCCGTTCAGAAAATGATGAAAAGCAGAAGCCCCAAAATCACTCCACCGAGGCAAAACAGTAGCCGGTATCTTTTGAGCGGACTTGTTTATTGCGGAAAATGCGGCGCAAAGATGGTGGGATCATCGGCCAAATCCGGGACCTTTTTTTATTATGGATGTCAAAATTATTTGAAACGCGGAAAAAATGTTTGCGACATGAAACTCGCCAACCGAAATGAAATTGAACGGCTGGTGATTGGTCGAATAAAAACCCATGTTCTGACAGAAGACAATCTTGCCGCACTCTGGCGAATTGTGCTGGAAGAGATTAGCCAGAAGAATAAAGATGTCCACCAAAGAGTGAAAACCATTGACCGACAAATCGGAACGTTAAATCAGCGTCTTTCAAAACTCTACGATGCTTTGGAGACCGGGAAACTTGACATTGACGATCTGGCGCCCAGGATCAAATCATTGAAAACCCAAATTGATGAGATGCAAAACAAAAAAGAGGAAATCATCCGGGCCAAAACCGAACAAACCCGGCCACCCTTTAATCAATCCGCCCTTAAATACTACGTGGACGATCTGGCCGATCTCTTGAAAAAAGGCTCCATCGTCGAACAAAAAGCCTTCCTCAAATCCTTTATCAAACGCATCAATGTTAACCACCCCAAGGTCGACATTGAGTACACAATCCCCTCGATTCAAAGAAAAAAGGCAGAAACCCCGATGGACGGAGTTCTGCCTTTTGGTTTATCTGGCTCCCCAGCACGGACTCGAACCGCGGACCCAGTGGTTAACAGCCACTTGCTCTGCCAACTGAGCTACTGGGGAATCTCACACAAAAAATAACATCTAATTTATTTTGCGTTTAAAGTCAAGGGAAAAATATTCGTCCGGTTTGTTTATTTTGATTTTTGTGTTCCCGGTTTGTTTTGCGCGGACCATGATGGGGATAAACGCCCAGTCATGGGCGCGGCATGGGGATGATTTCCGGGGTAGGGGCGTTTCGTGAAACGCCCCTGGCTTTTGAAACCGCCATTTTAGATAGAGTGAAAAAAGGAATGAATTCGGCAGAATGTGGACAGGAAATGGTTTAGATCAGAAAGGCGTGAAGGCGGGAAAAATGGGATCGAGACAAAAATAATATTTTTTTGCCTTGACAACAGATGGGTAGTTCCTTTATTTTTTGATAAAAAAGCATATTGCTTTAAGATGAGAGGGGCCTCATTTGCTACCACTCTTTCAGACCGTATTCATCCTTATCGGATGCGCCACGTGATTCCAGGCGGCTTCGCTGACCCCTTAGAAGATATTCGGTCCGTAAGAGGTATTTCAAACAGGGAGAATCACATGCCATTATCAGTTCCGAAGTATCTCTCAGACGAAAGATCACGTCAAAAAAACCAGACTGTTAATTCAATTTTTGTTTTTCCCGGGGCGGTTCCCCGAAAAGTTCGCGGATTTTTGCGCTTTTAACCAGGGGAAAACAATGGATTCTTAACAGTCAGGCGTTTCCATATTAGAAATACACTGCCTTAAGATGAGCGGGTCCTCATCTACCTTTCGGGCGCAGCTGTACGTCGAAAGAGGAGATTTGTCAAAATGACGGCAAAACCTCTTCCCGACCTTGTTTATCTGATTTTTTCCAGATACGCCATGCTCCAGGCGGCTTCGACGACCCTTAGAAGATTCAAGGTCCGGAAGAGGGGTTTCAAAAGGAGCGAAGCATGTCACAATCCATTCTTAAGCATGCTTTAAATAATGACGACATCGTAAAAAATCCGATCTACTGCGTTATAGCGTTTTTTTGTTCGTTCGGCATACTATCGGCGTACTATATGTATGGCCTCTCTCTCAAAAAACCACCACGCCTTGTATATCGAATTTTTACAATGCCGTCAGATCCATTTTTTACGAGTTTGTCAAATAATGGATCAGAGAAAAAATGTTCAACAGATTTAATTGTCTGTCATATCCGGGGTCCTCCGAACGGTTTTTCCGAAAAAGCGATTATTTTTTTGGGTTAACCAGAGATAAGGTTCTGTCAAAAATTCTATGAAAAAAAAAGGAGAAAAAAATGCCTGACACTTCAGGAATGAGCCAGGATGAGCTGGATTTGTGGTCGGATATCAATAATCCGAATAACGACAATGACATGGATGATTGGGCGGACGCCCACAATCCGAATAACGATGATTATCTGGGCGAAGAAGATTAAAGCCCGGGGAATTTAATTGTCACATACCCGGCTCCCGCCGTTTGGCGGGAGTCGTTTGGGGGAAAAATTTATGCGAATTCTAATCACAGGATCAGAAGGATTAATCGGCCGCCGTCTTAGAGCGGCGCTCGCGCAGGGCGGCCATATAGCGCTCGGCTGCGATATCAAAGCGGACGCGCCTGATGAAAAAGGCGACATCAGGCGATTAAGCTGTTTGGAAAAAGTCGCCCCGGAAGTCGATGGAATCATCCATCTGGCAGGGGTTTCAAGGGTGATCGACGGAGAGCGCGACCCCGAGGAGTGCATGCGGACCAATGCGGGGGGAACAAAAAATGTCATCAAGGCGGCCATGGCTTCGCCAAACCGGCCATGGATTTTGTTTTCCAGCAGCCGCGAGGTCTATGGCGATCCATCCTCTCTTCCGGTCCCGGACACAGCGGCGTTGAAACCCGTGAACATTTATGGAGAAAGCAAGGCGGAATGTGAAAGGATGCTTCTGGACGTCCGCCGGGAGGGTCTGCGAACCGGGATCGTTCGGCTTTCAAATGTGTATGGAGACGTCAAAGATCACGCGGACAGGGTGGTTCCGGCTTTCTGCCGCGCTGCGGCTACCGGGGGACGGATACGCGTTGAAGGCGCTCAAAACACATTCGATTTCACTCATGTGGATGACACGGCAAGGGGTCTCATGGCCCTTATCGATCAGTTGGGACAGCGTGAAAACACGCCCCCGACGCATCTTGTGACGGGAAGGGGCGTCACGCTCGAAGAACTTGCGAAACTCGCCGTTCAATGCGGCGGCTCCGATTGCGATATTGTGGAGCGTCCTTCCCGTTCTTTTGATGTTTCAAAGTTTTATGGCGATCCGATCCGGGCCGAAAAATATCTGGGCTGGTCCGCGAAAATTCGGATTGAAGACGGAGTCAAGAGGCTGGTGGCGGATTTCAAGGCCGCCTCTGAAAGGATGGTCGCGTGAAGATTTTAAAAGTCATACACGGCTATCCAATGAGATATAACGCCGGTTCGGAAGTTTACTCCCAGACTTTGTGTCATGGTTTGGCGAAAAAGAGCCGCGTGGAGGTGTTTTCACGGATTGAGGATTCTTTCTCGCCTGATTACGCGCTCTTTTCAGACCGGGACAGGGACATTCCCGACATTAAAATCCATCTGGTGAACATGCCCCGCGCCAGGGATGGTTATCGGCATCAAGGCGTGGACGATCAATTTGAAAAAGTTCTCAAGAAGTTTCGGCCCGACATCGTTCATATCGGTCATCTGAATCATCTTTCCACATCAATTCCGCTGGTCGCAAAAAAAAACAGCGTCCCGGTCGTTTATACCCTTCATGATTACTGGATCATGTGCCCCCGGGGTCAATTCATGCAGAAGTTTCCTGAAAACTCCCATGATCCCGGACGGCTTTGGGATTCTTGCGAGGGTCAGGAAGACAGAAAGTGCGCCGCAAGGTGTTACGCCGGATATTTTTCCGGGATTCACGAGGATCGGGGGGCTGATATCGCCCACTGGGAAAACTGGGTCGCCGGACGCATGAATCATATCCGAAAGGTTTGTGACGCGGTTGATCTTTTTATCGCGCCTTCCAGGTATCTGTATGAAAGATACCGCGATGGCTTCGGGCTGTCTGAAGACAAAATGGTCTGCCTTGATTACGGGTTTGATTTGTCCAGGTTTTCCAGGCGCTTCAGGACTCCGGGCGAGCCGTTCACATTCGGTTATATCGGAACCCATATCCCCGCCAAAGGGATTCATCATCTTCTGGAAGCTTTCGGAAAGCTGTCAGGGTCTTCAGCGCTTAGAATATGGGGGCGGCCAAGGGGACAGGACACCCGGACCCTGAAGGATATCGCCAATCGCCTGCCGGGCGGGGCGGGAACAAGGGTTGAATGGCTTTCCGAATATAAAAATCAGAGAATCGTGGCGGATGTGTTCAACCATGTGGATGCGATCGTCGTTCCCTCGATTTGGGTGGAAAACTCTCCCCTGGTGATTCATGAGGCGCTTCAGGCGCGTGTCCCGGTCATAACCGCCAATGCGGGCGGGATGTCGGAATATATTCATCACGAGAAAAACGGCCTGCTTTTCGAATTCCGCTCGCCTGACATGATGGCGGCCCAGATGCAAAGACTGGCGGGGGACCCGTCCCTGGCGGACAGACTCGGCAAAAGGGGCTGCCTGCGGAGCCGGGACGGAAACATTCCCGACATTGACGCCCATGTCTCCGCTGTTGAGCGACTATACAGGCAGGTCCTGAGCAAGGGGGGTGAATCTTATAAAAAAAGGGGGCCCTGGCGTGTCACATTCGACACCAACCCGGACTCCTGCAACCTGAGCTGTGTCATGTGCGAGGAACATTCGCCTTACAGTCCCAGGCGAATCGAACGAAGAAAAAGCAGAGTCCCGAAAAGGATTATGCCTTTTGGGTTTATTGAGAAAACAGTCGCTGAGGCGGCGGCGATGGGTCTTCGGGAAATTATTCCCTCCACAATGGGAGAGCCGCTCCTTTACAGGCATTTTGATGGAATCATTGATCTGTGCCGTCAGTATGGGCTCACATTAAACCTTACGACAAACGGCTCCTTCCCGGGCAGGCCCGTCGAAGAGTGGGCAAAGCGCATCGCCCCCGTGTGTTCGGATATCAAGATATCCTGGAACGGATCAAGAAAAGAAATCCAGGAATCCATCATGCCGCCTTCGGACCTGTGCGAAATGACGGAAAATCTTAAACGGTTCCTGGATGTTCGGGAAAAGACTTTTGAGATGACCGGGCATTATTGCCGGGTCACCCTTCAGATGACATTTATGGAAAGCAACCTTGATGATCTGCCGGGCATGGTGAATATGGCGATTGATTTCGGAGTGGATCGTCTTAAAGGGCACCATCTGTGGGCCCATTTCCCCGAAATAAAGCGTCTTTCCCTGAGAAAGGATTCGGAATCCACCAAAAGATGGAATTCGATGCTCGGCGTGGTCCGGGATATCGTCCGGAACAGACCGCTTCCGAACGGCAGGGTTCTGCTGCTGGAGAATTTTCATCGACTGGATCCGGATCGGCCTGAAGAACTGCTTAAAGACGGAATTTGTCCGTTTCTTGGCAAAGAGGCCTGGATCAGCCCTGAAGGCAGATTTGATCCCTGCTGCGCGCCGGATGCCCAGAGAAAGTCGCTGGGATTTTTCGGCTCAGTCAGGAACGCGTCATTTTCAGATTTATGGAATGGCGCCGAATACAGAGACCTTCTGAAAAACTATCACGAAAATCCCCTTTGCCTGTCATGCAATATGAAAAAGAAGATGGAGGCGTAATGGATTGGAGACTCGCCCGGGTCGCGCCGGATTTCTCGCACCACCAGATCAACGGACGGCCTTTGTACAACGAACGTTTTGACAAAGTCATGAAATTTCACGCGCCGGGTCTCGCCCCGGTTTTAAAGGCGGGAAAAGCCTGGCACATTGATTCGACGGGCCGGGCCGCGTACCCCCAAAGGCGTGTTAAAACTTTTGGTTTCTATGAAGGCTTCGCCTCTGTCATTGACAAAGACGGCGCCTTTCATATCGTCATAGACGGCTCGCCGCTTTATTCGATCCGATATCAATGGACCGGGAACTTTCAGGAAGGGCGCTGCGCGGTGAGAACCATGGAAGGATTTTATCACCATATTGATTCAGAGGGGAAAAAAATTGCCCGGGTCCTTTGGCGATATGCGGGAGATTACAAGGATGGAATCGCCGTCGCGCAAAGAGACGACGGACTCTCCACGCATCTCGATCTCCACGGCGGCATCCTTCATAATCGGTGGTTTATGGATCTGGATGTGTTCCACAAAGGATACGCCCGGGCCAAAGACGATTCGGGATGGTTTCACATCGATCCGGCCGGAAGACCCGTTTATCCCGATCGATACGCTATGATAGAGCCCTTTTACAATGGTCAGGCGCGTGTGGAGACAAAACAAGGCGCGCTTTGGATTATTGACGAGAATGGCGGGAAACTTCATGCGCTGCGTGATGAAAGGGATCCCTTTCAGGAACTGTCTGATGATCTGGTTGGGTTTTGGAAAACCCATGCGGTTTCCACAGCCGTTGAATTGGGGATTTTTGAGGCGCTGCCCAATCCGCCGGCGGTCATAGCCAAAGATATGAACGCGCCGGCGCGGAATTGCGATTGGATGCGGGCGGCTCCCATGGAGTTTTGGCAAAAGAAATTAAAAGGGCCTTTCCCGAATCCAAAATAACGGCGCTGGATTTGCCTGATGTGATCGCCGCGGCCCCGAGGGCCGACGGAATCACTTTCCGCCCCGGGGATTTTTTTGAGCCATGGCAGGTTTCCGCCGATGTCATTATCATGTCGAGAATTCTGCGCGACTGGGACGATTCCAAGGCGTCCAAAATTCTAAAAAACGCCGCCAAAGCCCTTCTTCAGGGCGGGAAATGTCTGATCCTCGAGATGATCCTTCAAGAATCGGCTCCCAATGGACATTTATGCGATCTTCACTTGCTGGCGGTGAGCGGGGGACGGGAACGGACCATCCGCCAGTGGGGTGATCTGCTGAATGCCAATGGATTTAAAATAACGTCCGTCCATAGCCGCGACGGTTTTATAAACGTGATTGAAGGAGAGCCTTATGTATATGATCAATAGATTGGAAAATATGGAAATATCGGGCCGAGGAGCTTTGCTGCTCATCAGACATGCGGAGCGTCCTCCCATTCCGGAGGGGTCTTTCGGCATTGATCTGCCCATCACCCCGAAAGGGGGAGAAGAGTCCTTTTTTTTAGGAAAGAAACTTGGCGAAAAACTCAGACACGTCCGCTCAAGCCCTGTGAGACGCTGCATGGAAACCGCCTCAAAAATTGTTTCGGGAAGCCGTCAGGAACTCTCCGTGACACCGGACGCCATGCTGGGAAGACCGGGGGCCTTTATTTGCGATGAATCCGTCTCCGGGAAAAACTGGGACACATTCGGGCATAAGGGAGTGAGACAGAGGCTGTTTTATGAAGATGAGCCCATGGAAGGTTTTTACCCTCCCGGACAAGCGGCGTTGAATTTTTTAAAACACATGGCCCTTCATCTTCCGCCGAAAGGTTTCATCACTTTATTTGTCACGCATGACATTATCATCGCGGCCGCGGCGGTTCGTCTGCTTAATTTAGAAAGTCATGATAAGATTTGGCCCGACTTTCTAAGCGGGCTTAAACTGCGCGTATGCGGACAGAAAACAGCTGTTGAATATTATCGGCATTGATATATTCGCTTGATGAATGTGTCCCCAAAAAAACCCACAGAGCTGGAGATTTTTTCCACCCCCTTTTTTCATGGGCGTTTTTGATGATATATGAATGTTGGCTATGCCGATGTCAGAGTCTCGATCTGTGAAAGCTCTTCAAAATAAGCCTGTTCAGATTTCCAGATATCCCTTGCGAGCTGGGCGCTGAGCCAGAAATCGGGCGAGTTGCCAAAAAGGCGTGACAATCTTAACGCCATCACCGGGGTGACCGAGCGCCTTTCTCTGAGCAATTCGTGGATGGTCTGGCGTGAAACGCCAAGCGCCGACGCCAAAGCGGCGGCGGTCAGTCCGTAATCCGGCATAAAGTCTTCCCGGATCATTTCGCCCGGATGGGTGGGGGGTGTTTTTCTTGTCATATTATTTTCAAACGGCATTCCACGATCCTCAATAATGATAATCCACAATTTCAACATCATATGCGTCGTTTTCCAGAAATCGAAAACAGACGCGCCATTTTTTGTTAATCGAAATGGAATATTGTCCGTCTCTGTCGTTCTTCAGGGCATGCAAACGATTGCTTGGCGGTATCCGCAAATCGTTTAAATTTTTCGCATGGTGGATATATTCCAGTCGCCGCGCCGCCCTTTTAATCAAATCCGGAGGCAATTTTTTAGATTTTCCATCTGTGAAAAGGAGGCGTGTTTCTCTATCGGCGAATGTTTGAATCATATTTAAAATATGTAATGTGTAACGTGACAATTGTCAATGGTTTTTCAAAGGAATGGCCCGGGAAATTTTGTTTTCCGGAATTTTGCTCAACGGATTTATTTTCAGGGGCATGGGGTTCGCCGGGAAGGGCGGCCGCAAGGGCCGCCCCTACGGGACATCGCCGTGGATCATGGTCGGGGATCGGGGGCCATGCGGGGGATAAACGTCGGTTCATGGGCGCGGCATGGGGATGGTTTGTGGGGTAGGGGCGTTTCGTGAAATGCCCTTTTTTTTGAACCTGTGGATCGTGTTTTTTACGACGCCGTTAGATTTTACGTTGAGTCTGGGGGGAAAACAATGATAATAAAAACAAAATGGGGTTCGGTCTGCCGTTCCAAAATGTCACGCGCGTTCTGAAACGCCGGGAATGCCCCAATGCCTGAAACCGTCAATCATTACGGAAATCATTCGGAAGTGATGATTGAAAACGATGAGGAGTTTGAGATGCCGACCACGCTGACCTTAAAAATTCCCGACCGGATTTATCGGCCCTTGCTTGAAAAGGCGGATCAGCAGGGAAAGACATTTGATGAAATTATTTTAGACTGGCTTGAAGATATGTCAAAGGATGACCCGGTCCAGTCAGATGATCCTTTGCTGAGATTGGCGGGCGCCTTTTCTTCAGATGTCGCCGATGTGGGAAGCCACCATGATTTTTATATCGGCCGGGAGCTGAAAAAACGGCATGAATGAGATTTTTGTCGATACTTCAGGCTGGGCCAACTACTTTGTCCGCACTGAGCCTTTTCACCTGGAGGCAAAACAGTTGATGCGGCAGTGGCATCATGACCGAACCCAGGCGCTCACCACCAACTATGTCCTCCTCGAACTTGCGGCATTATTCATCAGCCCTTTCAGAATACCACGCCGGCGGCAAATACAGGCTATCGAGGCGGTGAAAACAGCTGATTGGATAGAGATCGTTCATATTGACAAACACCTGGACGATGAAGCATGGCAATTGTTTAAAAACCGGGAAGATAAGATGTGGAGCCTGGTTGATTGTTCGAGTTTCGTTATCATGAAGCGCCGTCGCGTGATTCGGGGTTTTACGACGGATCATCATTTTGAGCAGGCCGGTTTTCAAAGGTTGTTAAATCCTGGATTGTGACGACGACAAACCCCCATGCGTTTTCGGTTTGATGAGACGTCGTGTTTGGAGACTCTTTGGCCTGTCGCCCGAAGAAAGTGGGAGGAAAATTATGCCTGCGAAGTTGAAATCACAGACTGCCATGGATAGAGTCGCGGGGCGCCGCCTCCCCCGAAATCGTCCTCCAACCCATCCGGGAGAAATGATTTTAGAGGAGTTCATCAAGCCCCCTGGGCTTACCCAGGCAGAGCTTGCCCGCCGACTGGACATTTCATACCCGCGCCTTAACGAAATGATCAGGAAACGGCGGCCGGTGACTCCAGACACCGCTTTGCGACTGTCTCGCGCGCTGGGCATGTCGGCGGATTTCTGGCTGGGTCTGCAACGGGATTGGGATCTTTGGCGCGTCATCAACAGCCCTGCGGGAAAAGAAATTTTTCAGCTCAGGCCCATTCCTTTGGATGAAAAAAAAGCGCGCGCCCTCTAAATGGAATCGCTGAACATGGACATATGTCAAAACAGCGGCGCAAAAGAGAAAGGCGGGCCATGCGGGGGATAAACGCCCAGTCATGGGCGCGGCATGGGGTTTGGTTTTGGCTGTAGGGGCGTTTAATCAAACGCCCTTTTTTATTGAACCTGCGAATTCGATTTTGACGAAAAATGATGAATGTCTCCCCAGTCCGGGACATCGTCGATCCGGGGAAATTCGCAAAATCGTGAAATGGTGGAGACAAGGCATGCCTTGTCTCCACAGTCGAACCCTCAACGCGGGTCAAATCGTTTGTCTGGACAGACCCCGGAACATGGGGCCGAAAGGGTTTAAAAACGAACGGGGATCGCGGGCCATTCGGCCCCCGTTACCAAAAAAAATCCAAGGGGTTGGAGATTTTCTCCAACCCCTTTTTTGATGGGCGTTTTTGATGTTTTAAACGGCGCCTCTTCTTTTTCAGGTTTCGCCGCCTCAGACCACTTCAATTCCATGCCGCAAAATTTCTTTGGCAAACGGATGGGACATATTGAACTCATTGACGTGGAAAGGGTGGGGCTCAATGCGTATGTCCACTTTTCGGGTCAGTTTGGCCAGCTGCGCGCCGACCTCAAATTTGTCCTCGACCGTTTCAAGGGTCACAGCCAGATCAATGTCGCTGTCGGCATTCTGGGTTCCTTTTGCGTGGGAGCCGAAAATGAAAGCCCTGACAACCGGAAAATCATTTTTTCTTAAAACCGCCAAATAATTTTTTATGATGTCATCAGTTCGTTTTTGATCCATTCTCTGAACTCCTTGATTTTTAAAAAGAATGATAAAATCTAATGAAATTTTGATTAAATGTCAATTTATGTTTCATTCAACGGGTTTATTTTCAGGGGCGGACGGTTCGC